>NZ_JBNHEQ010000006.1:30655-38813 GCF_050016015.1 Dapis hubbardiae BLCC-M172 | reverse complement strand
GTATTCTAATTCGATAAACATTCACTTGTTCTGGTAAAGAGCGGGTATTGGCAATAACTATCTCAATCAACTGTTCCATGGCCTCAAAATCACCACATAAAGCAGCTAATTCCGTCCCCAACTCATAGAATTCTAAAGTCATTTCATATTGCCTAGACCAAGCATTTTCTCCTAGTAATGATAATCCAATCCTCACATATTCCCTACCTGCCTGATAAGCAGTAGCATTTCTAGCTTTTCTACAAGCTATCAGATTAAACTTTGCTATTTCATCTCGTTCTGTTTGTGCTGTAATTAAAGATATTCCATAATTTAATTGACTAACTAGCTCAAAAATCTTTTCTTCTCTTGCTTCTAGAGAGAATTTTTGCAGTAGTAGTTGTCCTATATTGTAATGAAATATGGCTTTTTCCTTGTTGGGAATTAAAGCATAAGCTGCTTGTTGCACCCTATCGTGCAAAAAATGATAACCTACCGAAACATCTCTAATTTCCCTCTCCTGGTTTTGCTCTCCCATAAAAAACTTATAAACTTCACTCTCCGGAATAATAAACCCCTCCCGCAACCCCTGCCATAAATCTGTTGCCACCTCCCCTGGCGTTTTTTTCCGCACGATCACCAAGGTTGCTAAATCAAATTTGTTGCCAATACAGGCAGCTAGTTTCATCACATCCCGCGTTGTCTCTGGCAGTTTCTGCAACCTTTCTACCATAAACTCTACTACATCATCAGTCAGTGCTAATTGACGCACTTGTGTCAGATCGCATTGCCAATATCCTACCTTGGCATTAAATCTAATCCAGCCATCCTCATATAACCCCTGCAAAAATTGGGTGATAAAAAATGGATTTCCTTTAGTCTTTTGATACACTAACTGTGCTAATGGTGTAGCAATTTCCACAGAACACATCAATGTATCCGCCACTAAACAAGTAATATTTACTTCATCTAAAGGAGCTAGAGTTAGAGTCTTTATGTCTGCTCCCTGTTTCTGAATTTCATCTAAAATCAACATTAATGGATGGGCAGGAAATACTTCATTATCCCGATATGCTCCCAACACCAGCAGATATTCTGCTTTGCGATCGCTCATCAAGAGTTTCAGCAGATTTAACGAAGCAGAGTCTGCCCACTGTAAGTCATCTAGAAAAACCACTAAGGGATGTTCTTGCTTAGTAAAAACTTCTACAAATTTACTGAAAAGCAAATTGAAGCGGTTTTGTGCTGCACTACCCGATAATTCCGGAACTGGTGGTTGTTCCCCAATAATTCTTTCTAGTTCTGGAATTACATCAATAATTACTTGTCCGTTTTCCCCCAATACTTCTAATATGTTAGCTTTCCATTTGACTAATTCGGCATCTGATTCACTTAGTAATTGAGCCATCAACTCTCGAAATGCTTGGGTGAAAGCACTAAAGGGAATATTGCGGTTGAACTGGTCATATTTTCCTTTGATAAAATAACCTCTTTGTCTGACTATCGGTTTATGTACTTCATTCACTATAGCTGTTTTGCCGATGCCAGAAAACCCCGCCACGAGAATCATTTCTGTCGTTCCACTTGCCACATTCTCGAACGCATTGAGTAAACTTTGTACTTCTTTTTCCCTGCCATAGAGTTTTTCTGGTATGAGGAAGTGATGACATACATCTCGTTCCCCAAGCTCAACCTCGGTTATTTTTCCTGTTGCATTTAACTGTTTTCTACATTTTTCTAAGTCATATTTTAATCCCCAAGCATTTTGATAACGGTCTTCGGCATTTTTCGCCATTAATTTTAACACTATTGTCTGCAAAACTTGAGGAATTTCTCTACTTTCAATTATGGGAAATTTTACTGGTTGAGCAATATGACAATGTACTAATTCTACTGAATCTTTGGTGTTAAATGGTAACTCACCTGTGAGTAGTTGAAAAAATGTTGCTCCTAGGGAATACAAATCTGTCCGATAATCAATTCCTCGGTTCATGCGACCTGTTTGTTCGGGGGAAATATAGGCAAGAGTTCCTTCTAATACATTGGGATTTTTTAGTATGGGATTTTCTCTAGTTAATCTTGTAGAAATGCCAAAGTCAATAATTTTTAATTGTTTAGTTTTGGGGTTGTAAATTATATTAGCTGGATTAATATCTTTGTGGATAATATTTTCGGCGTGAATTTGTCCTAAATTAGTAGTAATTTTAATAGCAATATCAAGAAAATCTGCTAAGTCAAATTGATATTTTTTTTGAATTATATTTAATGATTCTCCACCAAAATCTTCTAAAATAATGATTTGATATTGTTCTAAACTATAAGCTTTAATTACACCCTCTAGGTTCAGATTACGAGTTAGTTCGTATTCTTGTTTGTAACGGGTGATTTGGGATAAGGTGGGATAATCTGCTTTGAGAACTTTGAGAATAACTCTTTGAGCATCCTCTTCCCTGATAGCGCGATACACTTCTGAATTCATACTTTCATGGATTTGATCTAATACTAGATAACCAGGTAGCAGAACCATGTTTATTTTGGCAAATTTTGTAGTTTTAGAGATACTAAATTATATCATATTTGCTTTTCTGAGTGAGGTACAAAATTCATTTGTTTCAGGAAATAGGTCATTTCAGTTAGCCTCATAAGGTCGTAACTTCGTTAACAGTTATCAGTAATACCAATTCCCATGCATTAATGCTATACTTGATTAAGACTTCAGTTATTAAGTAATTACCTTGGGAAAATTACCTTTTTGCTGATTTGAGATAATTTAATCTTTTATTATCCTTATTTTTACTTCTCCCGTACGGACGTTGCACAGGCAAAAATGCGTTTTCCGTTCCGGAATGCTGCGCAGCAAAACGTCCCTACACTCCCCTACTCTGAAATAGATAAAGTTTTTGAGAAATGGTATAACCTCTGGCTGTTTGCCCAGTATGACAAACGGAAACCCAGAGGCTTGAAATAATCAACTTTTATCTTTTCATCCCCTTAAAAGAGTAGGCTTTGAACCTCTTTTTTTGGTAATAGGCAATAGGAAATAAAAAATACAAGGGTACTTCGCTCTTACTGAGAAATAGTATGTATATAATTATGCAAATTTTATAATTAATACTAGGTAAGCATTTCCTGCGGAATGCTTACAATACTAGGTATGAGAAATTGTGGCTACAAATAGGGAAATTTAATTATTATAATTACTACCATATCTGAAAATAATTCCTACAAATCCCTTTTGTTTGTTGCCTATAAGCTTGATTTTGTAGTATTATTATTTTTTAATTGGTATAAATTGTAGGAAATAAATCATTTTTATCAATTGTAAGTAGGATTGAGGACTAAAATCAAGAATTATTTACTACTTTTTTTTGCTTGTATTAAATCCGTTTCCTGCAATCTACAACTATCAGTAATATCTATAATTATCTGGCGGATTTGATATAATCTTATTTCCTAATAATTAGCGGTCAAAAAAGTATTTTCCCTCTCAATACTATCAATACTAATTCCACCCCTAACTGACAATAAGTTAATAACTGATAGCTATTAGTTGACGGCTGAATTATTACCAACTATTAACAAGAAGAGGTAATTATTAATTATTAATAATAAGAGGTATAGCAATCCTAAATAGGTTGCGATAAATTAAAAAGTAAATAAAAAATTTGAAACTCTTACCTGTTGCCTGTTGCCAGATGAGCTGTTGCCTAAAAAGCAGTAATATTTTTGCCACGAATCAAATAGAATTGCTATAATTAATAATTATTAATTATTAATTATTAATTGTTTCCTATATCCAATTTAACTCCATTAAAAAATTAGCAATTCTTTGAGATGCACCTGATTTTCCCATTCTCCGAAAACCATTTTGAGTAATTAACTGTCGTTGGTCTGAGTTATCTAACAAAGACTTAACTACACCAGCAACTTCTCTAGGATGTTTGACCACAATTAAAGAAATTCCTAAAAGGCGACTTTGAGCTTCCGCAAAAGCAGATGTAAACTGAGGACCATTGCCAGGAATAGCGATCGCTGGTTTCCCTAAACCAACAAATTGTTCCGTAGCAGTACCCGCCATAGCAATAGCTAAATCTCCCCGATGTACAAATTCTGCAAAAGCTTGTTGATTTAAAATTATACTTGCATTTCTATTCGGAGAAATCAATTTTAAAGGAAAATGAATACTCCCTTCTCCAGAAAAAAAGGTGGGTTGAGGATTATCCGTTGGCATTTGTAAAATACTACTTTGAGTCTGAGTCTTAATTTCTCGTTCAGCTCGCCAATGATAAGATTTGAGCAATGTACTAAAAGGTTCCAAATCTAAATTAGGAGCGATCGCTCCTAGGAACAAAAACTTTTGTTGTGGGAAAGTTTCCAACAACCCTGTAACTGCCTGAATAATAATTTCCCAATTTGCATAAGCTTCTGGAGAACGAGACCCTGGTAACAAAGTAATTGTTATTTGACCTTGCATCCCTAACATCTGAGCATCAGAACGATATATTGCCTGCAGATCGCTCTCCAACTCTACACCATCCATCATTGGGTTTCCCACATAATAAGCTCGAATAGACTTTTTCCTTAACATTTCTGTTGTTAACTCATCTCTAGCAAGTACCGCTCTACATTTCCCCCTACTCATTAACCAACGTTCCCAGGGAAAATAAACCGATCCTGACCAAAGTAAGAAATTTTCTACCCAAGACTTGACAGGAAGTTGCTCAGTTTCATCTCGAATGAGATATTCTGATTTAGCAGTTCCTAAAAAAGCATAAGGCGCTCCACTTAACCAAGCAAATAATAAAGGGACAATATCCCCAACTGCCAAAATAACTACTTGATGACCTAACTTAGTTTCATAACTTATCCAATATCTTAATGCTTTTAGTTGAGCAAAAGTAACTCTCAATAAACCACCTTTGACATCTCGCCATAACTGTTTTCCATCCATATAGATAAAGCCACCAGAAGGCATTCTTTGTTGGGGGCCAATAATTGAGAGGCTAGCTATTTTGCTATAAGCTTGTCCTTCTCCCACTATTGGTAAGGCAGCAAGACTAGGAGGAAGAGGATATTTTTCGAGTTGTTCTAAAATTTGAACTGCGATCGCATCTTCTCCGTGACCATTACTCAGGCAAAGTATTTTTAAGGTCATTTATTTCAAGGGAATAGGGAATAGGGAATAGGGAATAGGGAATGGGGAACAAGTAGTAGAAGTTAAGATGCAATTTAGCCTATTTATTTTTATAGGAGTTGCCATTACTGTGAGAATACTTTCAAATATAGTCACAGCAAGAATTTAACTTCTGACTTCTGAGTTATGACTTTTGACTTCGGCTATATAGCTAAACTCCTGAATACTAAATTGACTTATTAAATAGGATAAAGAGAGATTGGGGAAGAAAAATGAAAATATCACCAAACCTACAAGGGGGCAAATATACCTTAGAACAAGAACTAGGAAGGGGTGGTTTTGGCATTACTATCAAAGCTACTCATAATTATTTAGGACAACCAGTCGTTATTAAGACTCTCAATGAGTCTCTAACTCAACATCCTAATTTTGCAGAATTTCAACATAAATTTCAGGATGAGGCTAAAAGACTTGCTTTATGTGTCCATCCTAATATTGTCCGAGTTAGTGATTTTTTTGTGGAAAATGGTCAACCTTACATGGTAATGGACTATATTCCCGGTCAGACTTTAGCAGAAGTTGTATTTGGTGGCCAACCTCTACCAGAAGCGATCGCTGTGAATTATATTCGTCAGATAGGGAATGCTTTGATGGTAGTAAATCAAAATAATTTGCTCCACCGAGATATTAAACCCCAAAATATTATGTTGCGTCAGGATACTGAGGAGGTAATTTTAATTGACTTTGGTATTGCGCGAGAGTTTATTGCTGGTAAAACTCAGATTCACACTAATTTGGTTTCAGATGGTTATGCCCCACCAGAACAGTATTTTGCTCAAGGAAAACGCACAGCAGCAACAGATGTATATGGTTTAGCTGCTACTCTCTATACATTATTAACTGGACAACTGCCAGTAGCAGCAACCACGAGAGTACAACAGGAAATGCCTAGTCCGCGTGAGTTACAACCTCAACTTAGCGCTGCTGTTAATCAAGCAGTGCTTCAGGGTATGGCTTTAGATATTCAACACCGACCTCAAACTGTGGATGAATGGTTAAAACTTTTATCAGATTCTCTTACCAATAATTCAACTATACAGGTAATACCTAACCATCCAGCTCAGAAATTGGGAAATGGAAAAGTTGCTAATGTAAATCTTCCTGCTACACAAAGACCTCCAGAAGTTTTGATGTGGGGAGGACTCGGAGCGATCGCTACTCTAATGTTAGGAGCATTAGCAGCAATAGTGCTTAACTCTCAGAATTCTTCTACTCCTCCCATTGCTCAACCTACTCAACCTACTCAACTTACTCAACCTTCTCCCACCGTAAAACCATCAGATATTGCCCAAACTCCCAGTCCAATACCAACACCAGTAACTACACCTACCCCATCTCCAAAACCTAGCAATACCCCACAACCAACTTTTACTCCTACCCCTGCCCCCACACCTACCCCATCTCCTATCCCCCCGAAGGTCAAACCAACTCCTACACCTGCTCCATCTCCTGTGGTAAAACCTACACCTACACCACCAAAAGTTAAACCAAGTCCTACACCTGCTCCATCTCCTGAAGATTCAGTTTCCAAAACACTTCTGGACTTAGTATTACCAGATAATATTCCTTCCGATCCTATTGATAATTCTACTATTATGGATCTGCCAATTATTCGTGGTTTACCTCCAGGCACATTAGAAAGTAAGGTAATAGAATTATTAGGAAAACCTACAAAAGTTGAAGAGCGTGGGTATTGGCCTAATACCAGGGCTGTGATTTATGATTTACTTCCTAATCAAATTACTCTAGGCTATATATATGATCGAGATTCTCGTCGCTTACGACAAACTGAGTTGTCTGTAGCAGATACTATAGATAACCGAATGGTGAGAGTAGCTTTTACTAATATGTTGAATCTGAGGATTACTCCAGACATTCAACAAGGACTACAAGATGTACGCAATGGTAAAATGAGTCGCTACGAGTTTAAAACAGGTAATTTGGAAGGTCTAATTGAGCGTAGTAAAGATAATCGTGTCTATATTGGTGTTTGGGAAGATGATTTACATTAGTCAGGGAATAGGGAATAGGGAATAGGGAATAGGGAATAGGGAATAGGGGGATAAAATTGTTGATTTCAGTTCTGGAATTGATTTAATTAAAATTTTGGCAAGAGGTCTATTAAACAGGTAATAGGGAAAAAATTGACTTCTAAATTCTAAATTAGAAATTGACTTGTCATAGTTAAAATAATTATGTATTATATAAGAATAACCACACGGGGCATTAACGGTTTCGACAGGGTGGTGAAATCTGCTTTGTGATGCAGGTCGAGAGTGAGTCTTCTCTCGGAAATCCTGGGCTCAAAAAATAATAAGTGCAAACAACATTGTACCTTTTGCTCGTAAGCAAGTAGCTGTAGCTTAATTGCGAAAACACCTCTTATAGGTTCGAGCGTCTGTGATTTGACTCCGTTAAGGATTACAGACTTAACCCCAACGGATGCACTAGCAAAGTGCCTCTGGTCTCCTGCTAGTTAAGACTTCACCAGAGCATCCCGCCATCCGGGATAATGGATGGTCCCAGCTCTGAGGGTTAAAAAGAGCTAAACCTGTGAATGAGTGAAGGGTGAATAGCCATTTTGGACATGGGTTCGACTCCCATATGCTCCATTAAGTATAACTATCTCAAAGCCGTTTTCTGCTTTTTTAGCAGATAGCGGTTTTTTGTAGGTTTTATATTAATTAATACAGTTCAGTATTTCCTTATTTTCTTTTATTAATCCCCCCATCTCCCGATCTCCCCATCCCCCCATCCCCCCATCTCTGCAAAAATAAAAGCCCCTTAGTCAACATTGACGAAGGGACAAATAACTATCAGGGTGCATCTACTAAACGTAGTATAACACCAGTGATGGGTAAAACCCATCGGCTTACTGTTTGTAAAATAATATAGTAAATAGAAAAAATATAAGTTTAATTAAACTAAGCTCCAATAGATAAAAAAAGTCCCTTGGCCAAAATTGGCTAAGGGACTATGACTATC
>NZ_JBNHEQ010000006.1:0-30555 GCF_050016015.1 Dapis hubbardiae BLCC-M172 | reverse complement strand
AGGGTGCATCTACTAAACGTAGTATAACACCCATGAGGGGCATTACCCCCTAATTTAATATAAATATTAATTATAATAAAAATAAGTATAGTTTATTTTATTAGTTGATTGCTTGAAAAAATAATGTCCTAAATAAAAAAAGTATAAGTTTAATTAAACTAAGGTCCAATAGATAAAAAAAGTCCCTTGGCCAATTTTGGCCAAGGGACTATGACTATCAGGGTGCATCTACTAAACGTAGTATAACACCCATGAGGGGCATTACCCCCTAATTGAATATAAATATTAATTATAATAAAAATAAGTATAATATATGTAGATTGTAATATTTAATTGAAAAGCTAAAAATAAAGACTTTAATCAGAATAATGTGTAGCTTAAAATTATAGAAATAGAGAAGATTTAGCATTTGAAGCGATCGCTGACCTTGACAAAAATGAAAGAAGTTTCGTCGTGATTAAATTCTGTATCAAACCGTAAACATGACAAAAAAGTTTTGTTATCCTAGAAACATACTATTATGTAGTTACACGGAGGCAAGACAATGAAGAATATCTACAAAAAGTTAGTCGTTGCTAGTGGTGGAGTAGTTATCAGCTTAGGTTCCTTAACAATAGCTATGCCTGCTCAAGCAGTATTAATGAGATATGATTTCTCTGTCACAAATATTGACGGAGGTATTCACGATGGTACTACTGGATCGGGCTATTTTACTTTTGATTCTGAGGGTGAAGAACTTGATATTGGCTCTGGCGAAGTAATTAAACAAGTATTGGATTTTGAGTTTAATTGGTTAGGGCAAACTTTTGGAGTAGAAGCATTAGACTTTGAGAATGACGGAGATGGTGTTTTATTTGAAAATGGAGTATTTCAAAGTCTAGATTGGGATTATGTTGCTGATGCAAATTTGTCTTGGGACTTATTTGAGAATGAGTTTGATTACACAGATTTGAGTGGTTTTCCCTTCAATGGATCGGGTTATGGTGAGGTGAGTTATCAGAAACAAGAACCAGTTTCTGATGTTCCTGAACCAGGGGTTGTTATCGGTTTAGGTTTAGTAGGTTTAGGATTTTGGCTGAATAAAAAGAAATTATCTCATCGTTAAAATTGGTAAAAAAAATATTTGACTATCAGGTTTATAGAAGTGCATAAAAATAATAATTAGGGTGGGTATCTTTCCCACCTTATTTTTCCGGAAAAAGTGTAATAAAAAGTATTTAATAGATAAGCACCATTACAAAATTGTTTACCTTCCCTAATTTGATCTGAGGGATACAGTATAAGGGATTCAGTCTGACAAAATGTGTGATTAATTTTGTATAGCTGCTTATAGCAGAAGGCATTCAGCAGTAAGGCAGAAGCGATAATGCTCCACATCGTTTCACGATCGCCAACCCCAACTGGAAAAATATGTCCCATTAATTGATATCCTAGAAAGTAAGAGTCAAACTATTCAAACTATGCCTGTCGTTAACCCTCCCACTATTATCAATTTTCCTCTAGCTGCTGTAGTTGGACAAGAAGCAATAAAAATGGCCTTATTGTTAGCAGCCGTCGATCCAGGATTAGGAGGAGTCGCCATTGCTGGCCGTCGTGGGACTGCTAAATCTGTAATGGCCAGAGCTATACATTCCCTTTTACCTCCGATTGAAATTGTCAAAGGTTCTATTAGCAACTCTAAT
Organism: Dapis hubbardiae BLCC-M172; assembly: GCF_050016015.1. NCBI lineage: Bacteria > Bacillati > Cyanobacteriota > Cyanophyceae > Oscillatoriales > Microcoleaceae > Dapis > Dapis hubbardiae. Next base: position 28,873 of record NZ_JBNHEQ010000006.1, on the reverse strand, counting down.
CCCAACTACCCTGAAGAATGGGATGAGGAACTTTTAGAACAGCATCCTAACGCCACAGTAGAAGAAATACCTACAGAAGTTATACCTGCACCTTTTATTCAAGTTCCTCTGGGAGTAACAGAAGATAGGTTATTGGGTTCAGTGGATGTAGAAAAGTCAGTAAAGCAGGGAGAAACAGTATTTCAACCAGGTTTATTAGCTTCTGCTCACCGAGGGGTATTATATGTAGATGAAATTAATCTCCTGGATGATAATATTGCTAATCTATTACTGACAGTTTTAACAGAAGGCAGAAATCAGATAGAGCGGGAGGGTATTAGTTTTCAACATCCTTGTAAACCTCTATTTATTGCTACTTATAATCCTGAAGAGGGGCCGTTAAGAGAACATTTGCTAGATAGAATAGCGATCGCTCTCTCAGCAGATATGGTTTTAGGTTTAGAGCAACGAGTGGAAGCAGTAGAACAAGCTTTAGCTTATGCTAGTTCTCCTCAAGCTTTTCTGGAAAGATATACAGAAGATATAGATAATCTCAAAACTCAGATTTTGTTGGCGAGGGAGTGGGTAAAAGATGTGGTTATTACCCAGGAGCAAATACTCTATTTAGTAGAAGAAGCAGTTCGTGGAGGAGTGCAAGGACATCGAGCAGAACTTTTTGCAGTGCGAGTTGCTAAAGCATCCGCAGCACTAGACGGACGCACAACTGTTAATGCTGATGACTTGCGTCGAGCGGTGGAGTTAGTTATTGTGCCGCGAGCAACAATAGTGCAAACTCCGCCAGAAGAGGAACAACAACCGCCACCACCACCACCTCCACCTCCAGAAGATAACTCGGAACAGGAACAAGAGGAAGAGGAAGAGGAAGATGAGGAAAACCAGGAACCTCCAGAGGAAGAAGAGGCAAGTATTCCTGAAGAATTTCTGTTCGATCCGGAGGGAGTGGTTTTAGATGATACTGTGTTGTCTTTTGCGCAAACGGCAAACCGTCAGGGTAAGTCGGGTAGTAGAACAATGATTTTTTCTGAAGATCGGGGGCGTTATGTGAAACCAATGTTGCCTAAAGGTAAGGTGCGACGTATTGCTGTGGATGCGACTTTGCGCTCTGCTGCTCCTTATCAAAAGTCGAGAAGAGAACGTCAACCAAACCGCAAAGTTATTGTGGAGCAGAGTGATATGCGGGCGAAACGGTTGGCAAGAAAGGCTGGTGCTTTGGTGGTGTTTGTGGTTGATGCTTCAGGTTCGATGGCGTTGAATAGAATGCAGTCGGCAAAGGGTGCGGTGATGCAGTTGTTGACGGAGGCGTATCAGAGTCGAGACCAAGTTTCGTTGATTCCGTTTCGGGGGGAACAAGCGGAGGTTTTGTTACCGCCGACTCGTTCCATAACTTCTGCCCGACGACGTTTGGAAAAAATGCCTTGTGGTGGGGGTTCACCTTTAGCACATGGTTTGACTCAAGCGGTGAGAGTTGGTGTGAATGCCAAGCAGTCTGGTGATGTGGGGCAGGTGGTTATTGTGGCTATTACTGATGGGCGCGGGAATATTCCGTTGGCGCGTTCTTTGGGTGAACCGATGTTGGATGATGAGAAACCGAATATTAAGGAGGAATTGTTGGAAATTGCTGCTAAAATTCGGGGTTTGGGGATACAGTTGTTGATGATAGATACTGAGAATAAGTTTGTTTCCACTGGCTTTGCGAAAGAGTTGGCGAAACAAGCGGGGGGTAAGTATTATCATTTACCGAAAGCGACGGATCAGGCGATCGCTGCTATGACTCAGAATGCGTTGAAAGATGCTATAGGTTAGGGAAGGAAGAAGGAAGAAGGAAGAAGGAGGAAGAAGGAAGAAGGAGTGTTTAGTAGGGTGCGTTTCCCTTCGGGACATGAAAATGAAATGTAACGCACCGCCTATTTCACTATAGATATCTCCAATCATAAAAAATCAAATTAATTATCCATTGGTAAAGAGGCTTTAAACCTCTGAAGATTAATTATCAATTATCCATTATCAATTATCAATTATTTAGTTTCTCTGCTAATTCAGCTTCAGTGAGTTGAAAAGTATCTACACCATAATCAGTTAATTTTATTAAAAATAGGACTTTGGGAATACCTGCTAAATTTGCAGCAGCACCGGAAGAAAGACGACCTAATTCATAAAGTTTAATGGCAGCAATTAGTTTCATTTCTTGACTAAGTTCTTCAGGGGTTAATTTTAAGGCTAAGGCTGTTTCTTCTGGTATATTAATTGTTAGTTGATACATAGGTAGAATCTATTTTTTGTTCAAAAAATATTAATCTAGAATTGATTATGACATATTTCCTGCTTCATTGGTAAGGAAGAAGTAAGAAATATATTTTAGCAGAAATTTCCGCAGTTAACTTTCGTTATATTCAGGAATAGCCACACTTATTCCGAAAAATAATGCTATACTTCCTCAAGACTTCAGTTATTAAGTAATTAAGTAAAGTTTAGCAATGTTTTTAAGGATTCTAGGAAAAGAGGGTAATTACTACTTACTTATTCTTAAGAACCCTATTCTCCTACTTCCCTACTCCCTATGGCAAATTTAATCTTACTATTTCTGTTGAATATTACCCAGGTTTTAGGAGATATTTGGTTAAGTAAAGCCATGAAACAATTTGGGGAAGTTAATCTAGTTAATTCTGAAAGTTGGATACCATTAATAATTTACTTACTAACAAATTTTTGGATTTGGTTAGGAGTAATTTTTCTCATGCTTTCTCTCGGTTTATACCTAACTGTTATTTCTAAACTTGACCTGAGTTATGTACTTTCGATGCACTCTTTAACTTATTTGTTAAATGCCTTCTTTGCTTGGTTGATTTTAGATGAAACAATTTCAAGTATGCGGTTTATCGGAACTTTAATCATAACTATTGGTGTATTAATTGTTGGTTTAAGTAAAAGTCTTTATGAAGATAGAAAAAATCATAATTTTCACCTGGCTTTAGTGGGATTTTCTTTGAGCTTTTATCAGTCTAAAACTTGGTTAGCGATCGCTATTATTGCTTTGGCTGATTCAACTGGAGATTTATGTCTTGCCAGAGGGATGAAACAAATTGGAGAGGTGAATTTAAAATCCATCAAAAGTCTAGTTCAACAAATAGGTGAAATTATCATAAATCGGTTAATTATTGTGGGAGTTTTTTGTCAAACAATTGCTTTTTTATCATTTATTTCGGTGTTAAGTTGGGCAGATGTTAGTTTTGTCCGCCCGGCAACAGCATTAACTTATGTTTGTAGTATTTTAGGCGCGAAGTTTTGGTTAAAAGAAAAGGTTTCTTTGGGTAGATTTATTGGCATTATTTTTATTGTTATTGGTTTGATAGTTAATAGATAAGAAATAATTGATAATGGATAATTGATAATGGATAATTAGGGTTTGCTGATTCTCTAGAAAAGAGGAAACCGGGAATCAGGCAATAGCGGGGATAATTGATAATTTATCCATAATATCATGTCCGGTTGAATAGTTATAATTAAAGCTTGTAGTTGGGCTTTAGCCCGAACTATTAAGATAGGGCTAAAGCCCAACTACAAACCAAATTTTTTTTCTCACTAATTATCCGAACATTATATAATAATTGATTTTGTTTTTGATTATCGGAGATGTCTAATAATATTTCCGCATTTGGTTAAAACCGAGAGGATTAAACCAGGGTTAATTATCAATTATTCATTATCAATTATTCATTATCAATTATTCATTATCAATTATCCATTATCAATTATCAATTATCCATTATCCATTATTAAAACCGCATTATCCAAGGTAATTCTTCCATCACCGCTCGTAAAGAATCAACATTACTTTTCCTCGTTAAAGCTTTTGCCGTATCTAATAAATTTCCTTTCTTAATTGACTGATAAGCATCCTGCATCGACACTGCAATATTCTGCATTAAACTGGAATCTCGATAACAATTAATCATACATTTTGTACAATTATCCCTAACCAATTTCGAGCTATCAAACTCATAAATAGAACACATCGGTTCATGCCAAAAATGACAACGCCATAAGTTTAAATCCCAGTCAAGAAAAAAGAAACGATAACCTGCTAAACAAGGATAACGTTGCTCCTCATTGTTGACAAATCTCTGCATTTCTTCTAAAGAAAGAGTAGGGTTAACTACTCGAAATCGCTTTTTTAATTCCTTGACTTTTTCGTAAGCTTGCCACAGACTTTCATTAGTATGAGTCACTAAACCTGCATCAGAAAATCCGAGAAAATTAGAATCAAGACTTGTTAATGGATAGGAAAACACTACCGACTCAAATCCCAGGGAGTAGAGAAAATCTGGCAGTGCATCATAATCAACTAAATGACTCATGGTGACAGAAGCAGTCGAATACATACCAATATTTTTCAGCACTTGATTAGCTTCTTTAATTTTATTGCATACACCAGGCAACCCACGATTATTTTCGTGAATTTCTTCAGTTGCAGCATCAACTGAAATAATTAGACTAGATAAACCTGCATCAGCTAATTCGTGAATTTTGTTTGGCGTTAACAACCCACCGTTTGTAACTACCATAGGTTTGATTCCTAATCCTGCTGCATGATTAACAAATGAGACCAAGTTGGGATTAAGAGTTGGTTCCCCACCTGTGAAAACCAGATATCTAATACCTTCGCGAAACAGAATATTAATTGAATCTATACCCTCATCAAGTTCAACAAATTTTGTTTGCTCTTTCGGAAAAGTATCTCGTGCAAAATTGCAGAAACCGCAGTTAGCATTACAAGCATTATTAATAGCAAATTGACAAAATCCCGGACCTCCTGCTTGAAAGACTAACTGTAGGGTATCAAGGATGCTAGTTGTTGTTGACATCCCGCGATTTTGGGTTTGGGAAGTAATTTTTGTATTGTTGTTATCTGGTGTTCTTTGGGTATTTGTTTTCATAATTTTGTTGATTGATATAATTTGTACAGGTATAGTATTGATAATTTTGACACTTAAATACTGGTGATAAACCAAGCATATTCTCTGCTGTAACCTCAAAAGGTTTCCCTCGCCAAAATAGTCCAGAAATCACAGTATTGGTATCTAAGATAATTCGCATCAACTTAAGTTAACTTTCGTTTTTCCTGCTTATAAGATTTAATTTCTGCTTGAATTTCCTCTTCAGAAATAGGATCGATTTCATTAAGTTCATGGAGGCGATCGCATATTTCAAAAAAACGTGAATTTGCCTCACGGTTAACTCCTTTTTGCGCGTTAATCATATCCTTAACAGCCGACTTTTTCACCCGTTTGAGGATAATGGTATCTTCATCTTGCCACAAGAAAAACTCATCCCCAGGTTGTAACTGAGAGCGAATTTCTGGCGGTAACTCTAACTGTCCATTTGCTGTTACTTGAATCACGGTTTTTGATGTCATAATTTTCATTCCTAATCGTAATATTGCTAATTCCTTAGAAAAATTCAGCCTAACTTTTAACTATTTCATCTCATTCATTATAATTTTTCACAGACAAAGGAAACTAGAAATATAATAACTAATAGACATTTCCGATAATTCAATTGAAACCGGAGATGTCTAGCTAATTAATGACTCGCTGCTCTCTGATGACGCTCCCTCAAATAAGACAAAAATTCCTTACCTTCCCGCAAACGTCGCACCAACATTTGCGGATCTGCCAACATTTCTCCAACAATTGGAATAATTGATTTCGGTCTAAAATAAAACCGTCGATACATTTGCTCTACCCCATCCTCAATTTCACTACCAGACAAATTAGGATACTGCAATGCCGACATTTGAATCCCAGAATTTGCTACCAGAGAATCTCCTGTAAACCAACCATTTTTCTCAGCTTGACTATATAATTCTGTTCCTGGATAAGGAGAAGCAATGGAAACTTGAATCGTATGGGGGTTGACTTCACAAGCAAAACGGATAGTCTCCTCAATAGTTTCCCTACTCTCATTCGGTAAACCGAGAATAAAAGCTCCATGAACTTTAATTCCCAACTTATGGCAATTTTCCATAAATTTGCGGGCGACTTCTAATTTAATTCCTTTTTTGACTCCATCCAAAATTTGCTGATTTCCTGATTCAAAACCAACTAAGAGCAAACGTAGACCGTTATTTTTCAATTCTTTGAGGGTATCATAATCTAAATTTCCACGAGCATTACAACTCCAGGTTAGTTTCAACTTCTTTAGATGTTCGCTGATGGTGATCGCTCGTTTTTTATCGATGGTAAAGGTATCGTCATCAAAAAAGTATTCTCTGACAGAGCTACCCCAAATTGCTTTTGCTTCTGCCATTTCTCGCCCTACTGCTTCCGGACTTTTAGCACGGTATTGATGTCCGCCAATAGTTTGTGGCCACAAACAGAAGGTACATTTAGCAGGGCAACCCCGACCTGTATATAAGGAGATGTAGGGATTGAGCAAATAACCAATTAGATAATTCCGAATATCTAGATGTTCTGCATAAACCGGAAAAACACTAGGCATCGCATCCCAGTCGTGAATCAATTCTCGTTCTGGGGTATGCTGAATATTACCTTGGGAGTCATGGTAACTCAACCCTTTAATTTCTGCAAAAGGTTTGCCTTCGGATAATTCTTTACAGGTGTAATCAAATTCGTTGCGACAAACAAAATCAATAATTGGGTTATCTCTGAGAGTTTGTTCTGGCAAAACTGCTACATGAGCGCCAACAAAACCTATTTGTGTTTCCGGGTTTTGAGTTTTAATTGCCTCTGCACATTTAACATCATTGGGGAGGGAAGGGGTGCTGGTGTGCATAATTACCAGTTCATAATCTTTGGCAATTTTCAGTACATCTTCCACTGTTTGATAATGAGCAGGAGCATCTATTAATTTACTTCCGGGAACTAGAGCAGCAGGTTGAGCTAACCAGGTTGGATACCAGAATGAGGTAATTTCTCGTTTTGCTTGATATCTAGCTCCGGCACCTCCGTCAAAACCATCAAAGGAAGGGGGATTTAAGAATAAGGTTTTTTTCATATTTGATACTAAATTTATAATATGCAGAATTATAATATACCGGAATTTTCCTCAGAAAATATCAAGTGGACTGATATGACTAAAAATCTAGTAGCGTATCTAGACTAAAATTGTTGCTTAAAAAAACCTAACCCCCCAACCCCATTCCCTTGTAGGGAAGGGGGAGCTTCTCCCCTCTCTTTGCAGGAGAGGGGGAGGGGCAGGGGGGAGAGGTCTTCATTGACTCAAATTTACCCATATTTTCAAGCTAGATACACTACTACTAGATTTTATTTTCCTTCCACAACTTATTTAAACCAATTTTCCTATTCCACAATTCTCAACAAAAAAAATTTTTTCATAATTGCAAAATCACCCTAGTTTCAACTCGTTAAGTAATAAAGTTTCTAGCTTCATTAATAATTTTCACTGGATAAGAATCAGCAATTAATTTATTTGCCTCTTCCATAACTTTAACATCTGGAGCAAAGGTTGATTTCTCGCAACATTCCTCAAAATCAATTAAAGTTTTAATCCGTTGATAAGATTGAAATGCCACTGTCGGAAAAAAGGAAAATTTCCCTGGCAAAACACACAAATAATTACTATTAGGATTTGACTCTATCCAATAACTATAACGGCGTTTTTGTTCTTCCTGACTAATAAATTCTGTTTTTACACAGTCATAACTAAAAAGATTTCGACTGTAAAGTTTTTCTTTGCCAAAATATCGTTCTGCCGAATCTAAAATTTGCTCAATATCTACTTCCTCTTCTCGATTTATTGGGTCGTCATTAGTATAGCTAGAATCAGCCAACATAGAATAAACAAATTTTTCCGCCCCTATCTCACAATTATGCACAAAATGATTAAAATGAAACTTTCTTTTAGTAGACATCCGCACAAAATTAGTATCGGTTAAAGCAGGTTGAGCTACTACCATTGCACTACGGCTACGTTTAAGTTTTGCCCGTACTTGTAAATCTGATAAAAAGGGTTCAAAACCTTTTCCGACTGCAAAAATAAATAACCGCGCTTTGAGACGTTTAGGAAAACTATTTTGTGTACGACATAAAAGACTTTTGATTTGAATTTTACCGTAGCTATCTATTAGTAATTTATCAATAGTTACTCCGGTCTCGAATGTCACCCCCCGCTCCATAGCACTAGCAACTAAAGTTCTCATTATGGCAGTTGTATTCATCGAACAATCTAAGGTTTTGATAATTTCATAATTAGAATTTTCTAGACCATAAGAATTATCAAATCTACGACAAAGATTATCTATAGTTTCTGTTGAATGGCGCAAGGAACAATTTAATCCCTCATAAGCTTCAACTTCGCCATAAATTGGTGCTAAACAATTTCCATTTTGCAGCCAATTATGTTGTTGACCATAAGCAGTTTCTAATCTCCCTAAAACTCGGTTACGTTGAATTTCTAAATATACCGAATCGCTTTTCAGACCAGATAGATTAATTTCTGGAGAATTTGTTCTAGGATGAATTAAATATACAGGTTTATCATTAAACCAACCATTATAATTAGGGATAACTGCGGGGGTAAAAAAATTAGGTTTAGTTTCTGTTAGAGCAATATTACATTGTTCAGAAAAATAGGAACTATATAGATTAATTAAATCCTCCAAACTATTAACACAATTAATAAAAGTCTGAGCATCATCATGTCCTGAATAAAGTGCCCCAGTATGAAACCAACCTTCTAATTTACCCGAAGCAAATGTTCCTAATTGTGGGGCATTATCTAATACTTTGATAGAAAGACGACTATGACGAGCCAGAAATTCAGCAATAGAAATTCCAGCAATTCCGCCACCGATGATAATTACATCGACATATTCAATTTGAGAAGCTTGGATTTTTGTCATTTAATTAAATTGTGGGTTAAATCGTTGGGGGGCGGGTTTATCTAAACTTTAGGTAAAACCTCGTTAATTTAAGGGTGAAACCTCGTTAATTTAACGTAGAAATCCACCTCTACTAATTGTGCGTTACATTGTTGGGGGCGGGTTTATTTAACTTTAGGTAAAACCTCGTTAATTTAACGTAGAAACCAGCCCCTACTAATTGTGGGTTAAATCGTTGGGGGCGGGTTTATCTAAACTTTAGGTAAAACCTCGTTAATTTAAGGGTAAAACCTCGTTAATTTAACGTAGAAATCCACCTCTACTAATTGTGCGTTACATTGTTGGGGGCGGGTTTATTTAACTTTAGGTAAAACCTCGTTAATTTAACGTAGAAACCAGCCCCTACTAATTGTGGGTTAAATCGTTGGGTGCGGGTTTATTTAACTTTAGGTGAAACCTCGTTAATTTAACTGAGAAACCCGCCCCTACTATATTCATTATTCATTATTCATTAATTTCCAACCCACCCCTACTATTGGACTATTTAAGGTGTGTCAGTCTACTACAAGTTTTGCATTTTTATCAAATTTGTATAATATAGCAATTGCCATTACCGTTAGGATATTTTCAAATATAGTCACAGCAAGAATGTAGGGTCGAATGGCCATTTGCCCCTACTGAACCTAAAACCTTCTATAAAAGTATCATGGAAAATTTATTAATAATAGAAACAGCAGCTAATTCAATTGTCAAAAATGCCTCTAATAAACCATCTCCTAATTCTGTTGTTTCAGCACTTATTGAACTTGAAAAAAAGTCAAAAAAGGAAAAGCAAAATTATAAAATTGAGCAACTATCAGGGAATTGGCAATTATGTTTTATTACTGGCACGAAAAAAACTAGACAAAGAGCGGGTATTGTATTAGGCTCAGGACGTTATCTTCCTGATTTTGTAAAAATTACACTATCCTATTTTTCCCCTCCATATAATTCTGAAATTCCTCAAAAATTAGAAATCGGTAGTGTAGAAAATAATGTGGAATTTGCTGGTTTAAAATTATCTCTTTCCGGACCGACAAAGTTTCTAGATAAAAAAAATATTCTGGCTTTTGATTTTACCAAAATTACCGTCAAATTATTCGGAATCAAACTTTATTCTGGATATATTCGAGGTGGTAAAGAAAGTGAAGATAAATTTGCTACGGAAAGTGTCGGGAAGCAAGCATTTTTTGCCTACTTTTTAATTCAAGAAAAATTTATTGCTGCTAGGGGTAGAGGAGGAGGATTAGCTATTTGGGGAAAATTGGAAAATTAGAATTTTAAAGGTAACACAGGCATCTTGCCTGTAACAACTTCAACACTAAGAAAAAACAAGGATCTTGCCTGAGAAATCTATACCTCGCACTTGATGAAAGCTGCTGTACATAGTCATATCCTCAAAAAAATAAATAAGCTTTTTTTGAAACTCTTGTAAGAACGTTTAATAAGAAGAAAAAGAGTGAGAATATTAATCTGTATTATAATAATTATTTGCCAAAACATTTTCTCAAAAACATATTTACCTATTCTAAATAACTATGACTCAAGAAAATTGGTTAAAAACATTACAAAAAAATCGAGTAATTGCTGTTATTCGTACCTCAAAAATGGAGCTGGCTCGGCAAATGGCAAAAGCTGTTGCTGCTGGAGGTATCCGGATAATAGAAATTACTTGGAATACTCATCAAGCAGCAGAATTAATTACTTTGCTCCGCTCTGAATTACCAACTTGTACCATTGGCACGGGTACATTATTAACCCTAGAAGAGTTACAAAAAGCACTTAAAATTGGTTGCCAATTTGTCTTTACCCCACATACTAATCCTGCTATGATTCAAACAGCAAAAATAGCAGGCGTACCCATAATTCCCGGCGCTCTTTCTCCCACAGAAATAGTTACTGCTTGGGAATCAGGAGCTAGTTGTGTTAAAATATACCCAATTTCGGCAGTTGGAGGTGCAAATTATATTAAAAGTTTGCAAGGACCTTTAGGAGATATTCCTTTAATTCCTACTGGTGGAGTAACCTTAGAAAATGCTAAAGAATTTATTAACGCGGGTGCAATTGCTGTAGGTTTATCAGGCAAACTATTTCCGGAAAAATTAATAATTGCTGAAGATTGGGAAGCGATCGCTCAACAAGCTCAAGTTATAGTTAAACAACTTTCAGAAAATTAGGGAGTAGGGAGTAGGGAGTAGGGAGTAGGGAGTAGGGGGAAATAATTAATTTTAATTTTTTTAATGTCCTAACACTTTTTTAGTAGTGGTATAAATCAACAAAATTAGAGCATAATTTTTCTTGCTTATAGAGAGGTATAAATATGAAAAATTTACTGAGTTCAGGAATTACTAATAAACTGGTTTCCTCTAGTTCTAAAAATAGGTATCAAATAGTTAAAATATTCGCCAGTGTAGCGCTAACTATTACAACTTTTTTCTCTTGGTCAATAGTAACAAAAGCTAGTCAATGGGAAAATGTAATTGCTACAAGAATGTTAGAGTTGCAACAATCAGACGAACGTTGGATCTCAATTGATTTATCTACCCAAAGATTAATTGCTTGGGAAGGAAATAAAGCGGTTTATGCAGTCATAGTTTCCACAGGTAAAGCATCAACTCCTACCCGCTTAGGCACTTTTAGAGTATACACAAAATATCGCACCACCAGAATGACCGGACCGGGTTACGATGTGCCCGATGTTCCCTATACTATGTATTATGATGGAGGAATGGCAATTCATGGTGCTTACTGGCATAATAGATTTGGTACACCAGTTAGTCACGGTTGCACAAATGTAGCAGTCAATCACGCAAAATGGTTATTTAACTGGGCATCCGTGGGAACGCCTGTGGTAGTACATAACTAATCAGTTATCAGTTATCAGTTATCAGTGATCAGTAGCTTCTACTGCAGTCAGAGTCAAATACTAAAATTGTTGTTTTCCTATTCTCTATTCTCTATTATCAGAAACCGGGTTTGTTGGAAACAAATTTCGCTATTTATCGGCATCTAACACAAACCCGGTTTCTAGAATGCCAGAAAAATCATAGCAAAAATCACCAACACCAAAAATTTTTCTAAATTCCTTTTGCTCCTGACTCCTGACTCCTGACTCCTAATCAACTATTTAATTCTACCAATACTGCCGGATTTGATATTATGCGTATTCTTGCCATCGGAGATATTCACGGTCATTCAATAGCATTTGATACATTAATTGCAGCAGTCAAACCACAGTTAGAGGATATTATTGTTACTCTCGGCGACTATGTAGATAGAGGTCCGGATACTCAAGGAGTGATTAATAGATTGATTGCACTACATGAAACTGGGCAACTTGTAGCTTTGCGTGGCAACCATGAACTGATGATGCTCAGGTCTCGCCATTGTGCGGAAGATAAAGCTCGTTGGCATAAATCTGGAGGAAAGGAGACTTTAGCTTCTTATTCTAAGTCTGGTAAATCTCAACGAAAAAAGATTCCAGACGAACACTGGCATTTTATGGAAAATGTTTGTGTAGACTGGTGGGAGTCAGACGAACATTTTTTTGTTCATGCAAATGCTGTTCCTCATCTTTCTTTAAATGAGCAATCAGAATACAACCTTTTCTGGGAAAGATTTAATAATCCTATGCCTCACTTTTCTGGGAAAACAATGGTTTGCGGTCACACGAGTCAAAAAAATGGTAAACCTATCAATATCGGTCACGCCATTTGTATTGATACTAGAATTTATGATAAGGGATGGTTGACTTGTTTAGATGTTGATAGTGGTAAGGTTTGGCAGGCAAATAAAAAAGGTAAATTGAGAACAGCCTCTATTGATGATTTTCAACTCCTTGAATTATTATAGAAGAAACTATATAGAAATAGACATGAACAAGAGTTTAGGGGCGTTGAATCCAATATCCCTAGAAAGGTAAAAAAAGGCTTTATTTATTTTCTGGAGATGTCTAATAAACTAAACTACAGTGGGAGATTTTACCTTGAACTTTAGATTAATCAAAAACTATTGGGAAATAATTTTACTATTCTTTTGCCTAATTGTACCTCTAGCTATACAATGGCAAATCATACTATATTCTATGTATTCATATGATTCTTTAGCGATTATTTTTATATGTTTAATTGGTTGTTTAATTGTTGGAGTTTATTGGCTTTTACAAATTGTGATAATGTTAGGATACTTTCTTTACAAACATAAACTGCAATATTCTCAGGTAAAAACTTTAATCAAAATAACAGTTGTACCAATATTAGTTTTTTGTTACATTTTATTAGCAGTTTATACAGATATAATTAGATTACGATTATCTGAACCTGCTTTAATGAATTGTGTAAATAGTCCTAATTTATGCCAAAATGATACTATAATTGGATGGTTTTATGTTCAGTTCATTCATCAAGGAGAAGACTGTACTTTCTTTACAACTGATACCTGGGTTTTTAATGAATTTGGTCTCGTTTATGTAACACCTGGTAAAGAAGATTGTTTGAATCGAGGATACTCAGATATAACAGAAAAAATTTATGGTAATTGGTGGGAATATGCTCATTATAATTGATATTAGACCTCTCTGGAAAAGAGGGATTAGGGGGAAATAATTAATGATTTCTCAGAGATAATTGATTTGATTTTTGATTATAGGAGATCTCTATTATAAGAAACCGAGTTGATGGGAGATAGATGTCAGTATGGTAAAGCATCTCATACCAATCTGGTTTCTATACTTTATAGCGCTACGCAAATAGGTTAGGACATTTCTAAATCCTGTTTGCGCAGCATGACCTAGGAAAACCCTTTTACAGTCTGCTGTTCCCTGTTCCCTTTTCCCTGTTCCCTTTTCCTCAAGTAGCGCTATATTGAAATTTTGCCTTTCTATGGCTTTTTTTTTGTTATGATTTATATTAGAATGATAACCATTCTCATGATAGGTCAAAACGAATGTTCAGAAAATTTCAATGGGTCGGTAGTTCATTATTAGGAGTAGCAGCACTTATCACGACTGCTTCTCTAGGAAACGTTAGCAGTGTAGCTCAAAATACAGGTGGAACTAAGATAGTTGCAACTTTCTTGCCTATATATATGTTTACCAAAGGAGTCACCGGAGAAAATGGAGAAGTAGAACTTTTAATTCCTCCCGGAACAGATCCCCACGAATATCAGGCAACACCGCAAAATGCTCGTACTATTGCAGCAGCAGATGTATTAGTCAAAAATGGTTTGGGTTTTGAAGAATTTTTAGAGAAATTAGTTGATTCTGCTGGTAACTCTCAACTACAAGAAATTGATGCTAGTCAAAATATTGAACCTATAGAAGAAAAGGAGGATGACCACGACCACCACGGTCACAATCACGAATACCATGGTCACAATGACGAAGGTCACATAGAAGAAAAGGAGGATGACCACGACCACCACGACCACGATCACGGTGATGGTCACAGTCACGGCCACAGTCACGGTCACGGGCACAGTCATGAAGAGGGCAACCCTCATGTTTGGTTAGACCCAGTTTTAGCACAACAACAAGTCAAAAATATTCGCGATGGTTTAATTAAAGCTGACCCTAATAATACAGCTACTTATCAGTCAAATGCTAATATTTATCTGCAAAAATTACAGCAACTTGACCAAGAATTTAAAACTCGTTTAACTCCCTTCCAAGGGTGTAAATTTATTGTCTTTCATGATGCTTATCCCTACTTGGCAAAACGCTATAATTTACAACAAATAGCAGTAGTAGAATTGCCACAAGATAATATTACGCCTAAAGATATTCAAAGAGTAATAAATACCACTAAAAAATATCAAGTAAAAGGTTTACTAGCAGAAATTGGATTTAATGATAGTCGAATGCAGCAAATTGCCAAAGATGTTGGATTACCAATCAAAAAATTAGATCCAATAAATAGTGGTTTGTTAGACCCAGAGCATTATTTTACTGCCATGAGAAATAATTTAAAAAGTTTAGAGGCAGTTTGTAAATAAAGTAATCTTATTAACACTTACGCAAAGAAACCCAGTTTCTAGGTTCTCCTGTCGAGGAAGTTTGTCAGTAAAGTAATACGAGTGGGAATTATGCAAAGAAACCGGGTTTCTCGAAGAAACCGGGTTTCTAGGTTAGCCTCCTTCATTAATGGATAATTGATAATGGATAATTGATAATTACCTCTGCCTGAAAGGGAGAGGATTGACACAAAGGGGGAAAAGATTTATTTTTTTTCCCTTGAAAGGGGAGGCTTTAAACCTGAATTATCTAATTATTTAATTGCTTAATTATTAATTATTTGGGTAAGTGCCGATTAAATTTGATAAACATCGATCTACTAGACAGAAAATATGGGTGCATCTCATATTTGCCAAAATACTTTTTCCCTATTCCCTATTCCCTGTTCCCTATTCCCTGTTCCCTAAAAGCGATAAATTTTTGGCTTTCTTCATGCATTGAGATGCACCCGAAAATATTATTTAATTAAAATGACAAATAATTTAAAAAGTTTGGAGGAAGTTTGTCCGTGAATGTAGTAGAAATAAAGAAAAAATTTCCTGTAGTTGATGTACAAAACCTGACAGTAGTAAGAGGAAAATATCAAGCAGTAGAA
Source organism: Dapis hubbardiae BLCC-M172 (assembly GCF_050016015.1). Classification (NCBI taxonomy): domain Bacteria; kingdom Bacillati; phylum Cyanobacteriota; class Cyanophyceae; order Oscillatoriales; family Microcoleaceae; genus Dapis; species Dapis hubbardiae. Next base: position 13,369 of record NZ_JBNHEQ010000006.1, on the reverse strand, counting down.
TCTGTATCATTTAAAGTTTTTCCTGGCAGTAATACGGCAATAATTGGAGCTAATGGCGCGGGGAAAAGTACATTAATTCAAGCAATATTAGGTTTGATTCCTTATGAGTCTGGTTATATAGAAATTCTTGGTAAACAAATAAAAGATTTAGGAAAATATTGGCATCAAGTTGGTTATATTCCCCAGAAGTTAATTTTTGACCGAAGTTTTCCATTAACTGTAGCTGAATTAGTTGGTTTGGGTTTGCCTCAAAGCAGTTTTATGAAGTCGCGGGAAAAAGTTATTTCTGTGGAAAAAGCTTTGCTAAAAGTTAAGTTACAAAATCATCGTAAACAACGAATAGGAAGTTTAAGTGGAGGGGAGTTAAAACGGGTTTTATTAGCATATTGTTTAGTGCAACCTCGGCAGTTATTAATATTAGATGAAGTTATGGCTGGTATAGATGCAACTGGAGAAGTAGAATTTGCCGAATTATTGACAAGTTTACAGACAGAAAATGGTTTTTCTATTCTTCAGGTTTCCCACGATTTAGATATGGTGAGTCGTTATTGCGACCAGGTTATTTGTATTAATCGTCGTATATTATGTCATGGTAAACCTAGTGTTACTTTGAATGAGAATAATTTGAGTGAGATTTATGGAGAAGGTTTTACTAGATATTTTCATCATCATTAGAAGGAAGAAGGAAGAAGGAAGAAGGAAGAGGGAAGAAGGAAGAAGGAAGAAATCAAGTCGATGAGTCTATATATGAATACAATTCAGTTAGGTTTTTTTTTTGCAGTTATGTAATTTAAAGAGTTACTAATCATAGTTTCATACCTTATCATTAGAAGGAAGAAGGAAGAGGGAAGAAGGAAGAAGGAAGAAATCAAGTCGATGAGTCTATATATGAATACAATTCAGTTAGGTTTTTTTTTTGCAGTTATGTAATTTAAAGAGTTACTAATCATAGTTTCATACCTTATGAATGTTGGTCTTATAAACTGTATTAATATTAAACAAGTTTGATATTAACTGATAAATATAGCAATCTGCGCATTGGTTGTGATGATTTTTATAATAGTTAATTTGAGCTGAAAATACGAGTAAATTCTGACTCCTGACTCCTGACTCCTGACTCCTAACTTCCACCAAAATATTACAACTTAAATAGGGTTAATATATGAATTTTTCAGAATTAATAGATTTATTTAGTTTGCCTTTTATGCAACGAGCAATTCTTGGCGGTATTCTGTTAGGAATTTTGGGAGGTATTCTCGGTGGATTTGTAATTTTACGGCAGTTATCTTTGTTTGGAAATGCTTTAGGTCATACTGCTTTTTTAGCTGTAGTCATAGGTGCTTTATTGCAGTTCCCTCCAATGATGGCTTTAATTGGGTTTTTGGTATTATTTGGATTAGGGATTAATTATTTAATTGAAAAGACTAATTTAGGAGGAGATACGATTTTAAGTATTACAATTGCTGGTTCAGTTGCATTAGGAACAATTGGGTTTAGTTTTGTGCCTGGATATCGTGGTACTTTATTGTCTATATTGTTTGGTGATATTCTGGCAATTAGTAATTTAGATTTGATTTTTCTGGCGATTTTATTGACTGTATCTTTGGGTTGGATAGGGCTAACTTTACAGAAACAAATATTGTTAACTTTGAATGCTGATTTAGCACAAATTCAGGGTATTCCTGTCGAGAGATATAAATATATATTTATGATTATTTTGTCATTGGCGATCGCTCTTACTATTAGAGCAGTTGGTATTTTATTGGTGAATGCTTTTTTGGTAATTCCAGCAGCTACGGCGAAGTTAATTTGTAATGAGTTTGTGCCATTTTTAGGAGTTTCTGCATTAATTGGTGCTGTGAGTGGGGTGATAGGAATGGTATTATCTGGTACTTTTAATTTGCCTTCTGGTCCTAGTATTGTTTTGGTGCAATTATTGGGATTTTTAATAGTAGTATTTTCAGGTCGGGGGAGGCTTTAACAGTTATCAGTTAAAGGAAGAAGGCTTTAGTTATCTAGGAGAGAAGGCTTTAGTTATCTAGGAGAGAAGGAAGAAGGAAGAAGAAGTAAATATTCAAAAAAAGAGGGAAAATCTCAAAATATCTACCTAAAGTGAATTGAATCTGATTTTTTTTAAGCCTCTCTGATAGAGACATAACTTTTTGTAGCATTATTTGAAAGGAAGAAGGAAGTAAGGAGTAAATATTCAAAAAAAAAGGGGGAAACGATAATATTCAATTACCCCTACTCCCCTACTCAATAAAATGTACAAAAGTTTTTGATAAATGGTATGAGACCTTTCAAGGAAAAAGGAAGAAGGAAGAAGCAGTAAATATTCAAAAATCTCAAAATATCTACCTAAAGTGAATTGAATCTGATTTTTTTTAAGCCTCTCTGATAGAGACATAACTTTTTGTAGCATTATTTGAAAGGAAGAAGGAAGTAAGGAGTAAATATTCAAAAAAAAAGGGGGAAACGATAATATTCAATTACCCCTACTCCCCTACTCAATAAAATGTACAAAAGTTTTTGATAAATGGTATGAGACCTTAATTTATTTCTCTGTATTTATGCAACTTTTATACTATACTTAAGTTGAAAAAATGAAAGTAATAATTAATTAATGCCAACCCCTTTAGAGGTACTCCAAATAATTTTCCTAATACCTATCCTCGGTGGATCTATATATTCAATTCTAAGTGTCTGGACGACTAGAAATTTTTTTAACAAAATCATCCCAGAAATAAACGCTACAGAAAAATTTCACCCTCCTGTCACTGTATTAAAACCAGTGCGGGGTATTGAAAAAGACCTCAAGTCAAATCTCCATACTATTGCTGTTCAAGATTGGCCTGAATATCAGGTTATTTACTCTGTTCAAGATCCTCAAGATGCAGCTATTCCTATTCTTCAGGATATTCAACTAGAAATAGGTAGTCAGAAAATTTCCGTTGTAATTGACAATAAAGAAGTGGGAGCTAATGGTAAAGTCAATAATTTACTTGGTGCAATAGCTGAAGCACGTCACGACACAATTATTATTAGCGACAGTGACACCAATCTTAAACCTGATTATATCAAAAATATCATATCTCCTTTATCAAATCCTAACGTCGGATGTGTCTGTACTCTTTTTAAAGTCAAAAGTGCCCATCAATGGTTTGAGAAGATGGAATTATTAACAATAAATGCTGACTTTATTCCTAGCGTTATATTTGCAACAGTTACAGGAGCATCTAATGCTTGTTTAGGACCATCTATAGCCATAAGTCGCAGCACATTAGAAGAACTGGGTGGTTTGGAGAGTCTAGCAGATTATCTTGTAGAAGACTACGAACTTGGACGGAGAGTTTGGACTTCTGGAAAAAAAATGTTGCTTTTGCCATACATTATTGATGTGACTGTGGACTTGAAAAGTTGGCAACAGTGGTGGACTCATCAAGTCTATTGGGATCAGAATACATATTTGGCGCGTCCCTGGCCATTTATTGCCACGATATTAATTCGCGCAGTACCTTTTGCTATTTTGTTTGCTATGGTACGAATGGGAGATTTATGGGGGTTAGGAATATTAGGAATTACAGTTGTTTTAAGACTTTTGACTGCTGGAATAATTTTAAAAAATTTGAAAGATACAGAAGGTTTTGAAAGTCTTTATTTATTGCCTTTGCGTGATACTTTTGCTTTAATATTTTGGTTTTTGGCATTAACTAAGCGTACAGTAGTATGGCGTGGTGTTAAGTACAAGTTAATTAATAATGGAAAAATGGTTCCCTTCATTAATTGATAATGGATAATGGATAATTGATAATTAATGATTGATAAGTAGGTAGGTGTGAATAAAACTCACTATATAACTAAATGTTAATAAAGTCGAAAACCTTGAGATTGCTTCCTTCCACTCCGTTCCAGTCGCAATGACATACTTGTAAATTTTCCCACCGACCTACTTAATTGATAATTATCTCTGGTTAAAACCGTTACGGAATTGAATCTAAGGAAATTCAAGAGCACTTTTTTTATCCTTGAAAGGGTCGGTTAATAAAGCTGAATTATTTAATTATTAATTATTAGTTCAATAATTGATAATTGATCGTCGATAATTGATAATTACCTGTGGTTAAAATCTTTACGGGATTAAATCTAAGGAAATTCAAGAGCACTTTTTTTTCCTGGATAAGGATCAGCTAATAAAGCTGAATTATTTAATTATTCGGTCAGAAAAGGATTAGGAAATTAGGAGATAAAAGAGAAATTAAAATACACCTGGCTTCTTTCTCTTAAATGAAAAAAGATTGAAATATTTTATTGATAATTAATTATCATAACACTATGTTAATAATTATAAAAAATACTGTATTTTAATTCATAACTAAAGTTTTTATAGTATTATTTCATTATTGCTTATAGAGGAAAATAATTGTGAGTGACTTTGATCAATCATTTCTTTCTGATGTCAAATCTCTATTTTTACGTCAACAGGAAGAAAATTTAGCTCCTTATTTGTACAGCACTCCCAATTCAAATATTGAAGATGATCCTGCTAATGGTGAAAAATATTACTTGGAAATAATATCTCAAAACTTAGATTACTATCTTTATAAAGAGGAAACGCAGTTAATTAATGATGTTGCCAGCAAAATTGCTGCTTATGTTCCAGCAGAATCTAATTTGATATAATTCGGTCCTGGTACAGATATAGCTTTCAAAAAGAAAACCTTGCCTTTTTTGAAAGAAATTAAACAATTAAACAGTTATATTCCTATAAATTTGTGTGAAACTTATCTGCAGCAGAGTGAAGAAATTTTAAGTCGGGAATTGCCAAATATATCAGTTCAACCAATTAAGACAGACTTTATTAAGAATGTTGATATTGTTAAAATTTTCAGCTTACCTGTAGTTTTTTTTAAAGGAAGTACAATTAACAATCTTTCTACTGAGAATTGCCTTGATTTTTTAGGGAAAATTTCACAGGCAATACAACCAAATGGTATTCTTATTGTTGGTGTAGATGCTAATCAAAATGAGTCATCTTTAAGAAAAGCATACGATAATGACAAAGTAGCAAAGTTCATTGTTAGTATTTTATACTATATTAATCGCGATTTGCCTGTTTCTGACTTCGATCCTACTGGATTTAATTATGAATTTAATTGGGTGGCTGAAACTCATTGTGTGGAACATAATGTAAGAGCAACTCAAGACCAAAGTTTTGTTCTAGATGGTATTCCTATAAATATCAAAAGTGGGGAAAAATTTCATTTCTTAAGTTCTTATAAATATCCGGTTGACTATTTTCAAAATCTGGCTATAAAAGCAGGATTAAAACCTCTAGATTGCTTTGTCGATCAAAATGAGCGTATGGTAATTCATGTTTTAGGAGTTAACAATTAAGTCAATGAAATAATTGTTGCCTAATTTTGAGATAACTTAGGTAATACCAAATCCGGTTATTATTAAGTTAGTTAGTGAAAATATTCAAATTCGCTTTAGGTGAATATTTTTATTTTTTTGAATCTGCTCTTGGTAAATCGGATTTGGTATAATTTAAAAATTGAGTTTATGTTTATATTAGAGTTGTTGGGAATTAAGCTAAAAAAATGGCTAAAACCCTTATTAGTCATCGCTTATAGCATTTTTCAACCAGAAAATCCTGAAAACTTTATAGAATAAGCTTTTGAGCATTGTTCAACTTTTATTTCCCAACAACTCTATTAAAGAAAATATATAGGCAAGTAGTATTGAATTTGAAATTTAGTAAATAAACAGCATGACAATAAATCAACAAATTAAGCCATTTTATTTCGATATTACAGATGATGAAATTCAATATTTCTTATCAGAATCTGAGAAAATTTTAAGGTCTGGAAAGTTGATTTTGGGCGAACATACCACGGCATTTGAACAAGCATTTGCTGAATATGTTGGTACTAAATACGCGATCGCTGTTAATAGTGGTTCTTCTGGATTAGAAATTATTTTACGCTTAAAAAAGGTGGAGGGAACAACTGTTTTAGTTCCTACGAATACTAACTTTGCTACTGTTGCTATGGTGATTCGCGCTGGTGGAAAAGTTCAATATCTCGATATGGATGAACAAACATTTGCACCATCGCTAGCAATGGTAAAAGAGGCAGTAGAAAAGGGTGAAAATCTCCCAGAGAAAATTTCTGGAGTTTTGTGGGTTCATATTGGAGGTGTAATTTCTCCTGAGTTTCCCCAAGTAGTAGAATATTGTCATCAGCAAGGATTGTTTGTTCTCGAAGATACCGCTCATGCTCACGGTAGCAAAATAAATGGTGTAAGTGCTGGAAATTTAGGAGACGGTGCAGCTTTTTCATTTTTCCCGACTAAAGTTATGACAACTTGTGAGGGAGGAATGATAACTCTAAATAATGAAGAAGAAGACTATATAGCGCGATCGCTCAGAAACCAAGGAAAGCGAGGAATGGATTTTGGTGGTTTACACTCTGACTTTGGGAATAGTATGCGCATCACGGAAATTAATGCTCTGCTCGGTAGAATTCATTTAGCAAAGTTGCCAGAAATGTTGAACAAAAGACAACGAGCTTATGAATTAATTACAGCACCTTTAAAAGAAGCAGGTTTATCTTTTGTTTCTACGGAAAAAATGGATGTAGCTAGTAATTATAAATTGATTGTTCATTTACCAGAAGGAAAAAATCCTAAAGAAGTAAAAACAGCTTTAGCAGAAGAAGGAATATTTTTAGGAGGAACAGTTTATGAAATACCTTGTCATCAGCAACCAGTTTTCCAAGGTATTTGTGAAGGTCAGAATTTTCCCATTGCCGAACATTGGTGCCCAAATCATATTTGCCCACCTTTAACTTCTGGTATGACAGAAACCGATGCTCAACGAGTAGGAGAAGCTTTAGTTAGACATCTTAAATAGGGTTTGCTGAAGAAGTCTTTTTTTAGGAGTAGGGGATTCAATAATGGATAATGGATAATTGATAATTGATAATTACCTATCCCTAAAACGGATTGGATTGAATAAAAGGAAAATAAATTCATTGTTTCTCCTTGCTTATGAGAGGCTTTAAACCACAATATTTCGGTAATTTTTTTGCTCAACTATGCGCCATAAATGCAGTCCTTTTTGATTTTTCGGGAACCGTGCATCAAGCAGCTCAAAACCAAGGTATTTCAAAGCTAAAATTGCTCAAACCTTTATCGGCAAGCCCTAAATAGACATTTCTAGAAAAGAGGAAATAGGGAGAAATAATTGATGAACAATAACGGGATAATTGATTTTACTTCTTAATTATTGGAGATGTCTAATACCACTCGTAATTTCAGTTATCAGTTAGCCTCCGATCGGAGGAACTGCGTTAACAGTTATCAGTTAACAGTTAACAGTTAACAGTTAACAGTTAACACCTGCCTCTGGCTAAACCCAGAGGCTTGACATAAGGAATATTCTCTTTTTTATCCCCTTAAAAGGGGAGGCTTGAGACCTTTTTTTTTGGTCAAATCAAAAAAGAATGCTACAAAAATGTAGGTCTTAATCAGATATAGTTAAAAACAGCTAATCTAATTCATCGTAGATAGTTATCTATAATTTTTTTTACCTTTTTTTTATATTTACCCATTCTTCCTTCTTTCTTAACTTATCTCAATTTGTAAAAAACACTTATAAGATTGGTACAGTAGAATATTCGAGCGCCTTCCCTACCTTGACAGACAAATTAATATAATTTTAGACACATTATTCCTTTGTGTCTATTAATATAGACAAAACAATTATCTATTTAAGTTAAGAAAGGTTATGCGAATATTTGTTTTACTATTTAATGCTCGAACTGAAAATGAGGGAATACATACAATTCAGATGGGCGATCGTAATAAGGTATTTATGTTTGAGTCTGAGGATGATGCAACTCGCTTTGCTGTATTGCTAGAAGCTCAAGATTTTCCTACTCCCACAGTGGAGGAGTTTGACGAAGAAGAAATTATGGAATTCTGTAGGGGTGTTGATTATGATTGGGAAGTTGTGCCAGCAGGTGCTTTGACTATTCCCCCAGAAAATAATGTAGAAAATACTGATTGGCAATTGGAGCCAGACCCAACTTCTCAAAAGACCGAAACTGAGTTAGATAAAATTAGACGTCAATTGGAAGGTCTTTTGTAACTCAAAAGTTAAATATATTATCTGATTTACAAATCAAAGAGGTTGCAAAACCTAAACTATTTTTCCCATCTACAGAGCAATTTTGCAGGTTTATTTCTGATTGATTTTTTTATCAAGCTAAAAAAGTTAAGATGAATTTATCGTCTATTGACTGTCATTCTCATCTGATGAAATTAAAGCTATTTCTAACTGATGGATGGCTTTTTACTCTGAAAATCAAGAGGAAATATAGCCCTACGCGCAAGTCATAAGTCATAAATAAAAAGTCAGAAGTTATCTATGACTGAGTTTTTCCTAGGTCAATGCCCCGCAAATAGTATTTAGCAATGTCCGCGAGGGATGGTTCGACTGCTATAGCATTAATATTTGTGATTTGAGTAAAACTATTTTTTTGATAATTTGTCAAGGTTTGGTATGAAAAATTTACAAGAACGAGGTCATTTGTTAACTGAACAGATTAATCCTAATAGTCATAATCTCGATCAGTTAAGTTCTTTAGAGTTGGTGGATTTGTTTAATCAAGAGGATAGCCGAACTTTAGAGGCGATCGCTTCTTCCCGTTTACAATTGGCTCAAGCAGTGGACATTACGGCAGAGGCTTTAAGCCAAGGTGGTAAGTTGTTTTATGTGGGAGCTGGTACCAGTGGCCGTTTGGGGGTATTGGATGCTGCGGAATGTCCGCCAACATTTTGTACGCCTCCAGAGTTGGTACAAGGAATTATTGCTGGAGGTGCGGGAGCTTTAGTCCGCAGTTCGGAAGATTTGGAGGATAGCTGGGAAGATGGTACTCAGGCGATCGCCTTGCGCCATATCACAAATCTAGATGTGATAGTTGGTATTACTGCTGGTGGTACAACTCCTTATGTTCATGGTGCTTTGGATGCAGCAAAAAAAAGGGGGGCAAAAACAATTTTTATTACTTGTGTGCCTGTAGAACAATTTAAGGTAGAGGTAGATGTAGATATTAGGTTGTTAGTTGGCCCCGAACTATTGGCTGGTTCAACCCGTCTGAAGGCAGGAACAGTAACAAAAATGGCTTTGAATATCTTATCCACAGGGGTAATGGTGAGGTTAGGTAAAGTTTATGGTAATCGTATGATTGATGTAGCTGTAAAAAATAGTAAGTTACGCGATCGGGCTTTACGAATGATTGAGGATCTGACTGAGTTAAGTCGGGATGAAGCAGGGGAATTATTAAATAAAAGTGGTGATTCAGTTAAGTTGGCACTTTTAATGCACTGGAGTAATTTAGAAAAAGAAGAAGGAAATAATATTTTATCTGAGTATCAAGGTAATCTTAGGGCAGCTTTGAAAAAAGTCGGGATAACTAATCAGGAAGAATAACTTTTTTTGCCAAATAATTAACAGTTTTCCATCAATCAACATCTAGACATTAAGAAAGGTTTATCATATCTTTTTATGGAAGTCATGCCTCAAGATTTTACCCACTAAAAACTTTGACTTTATAATAATTTCAGGGAATTATTTAACATCTAAAGTTTGAAACTATTTGTGATCTTAAATCCGGTAGTATCGGTTTTATTTAGTATTAAATATATTGTAGGGGCGAATGGCAATTAGCCCCTACAGATTCTATAATGATCAACAGAATTATATTACTCTGAAGCAAACGGATTTGGTATGAAATATTTAAGGTCAATTAGTATCAAATAGATGAATTATATAAAGCATATTCCATATTAATGTGGTACAACTGACGGGATAAAGATTTTTTGCTTTCTTTCTATTCCCTATTCCCTATTCCCTATTTCCTAGAAAATATGAAATACCTATTATTAATTGCTAGTTTATCAGTTACTGTACTCATAAAGCTATGGAGTATTTCTGCTGTTTTACAAAGACCAGTTTTAGCAATAGCTACCTTGAGAAATATTAGTAGTAGCTGGAAAATTTCTCAAATGTACATACCTCCAGATAGAGGGGCACCTCCAACTACAACACCTACAGGAACTCGTGGTCAATCTATTGGTAGTGGTAGCTGTTTATTAGGAAATAAAAAGTTAACTCTTTTAGTTCCAGAAACGAGATCGGGATTAACTATATCTAAATATCCGACATTATATGTATATATTCCCCCTTATGAAAATGCTCAACAAGCAGAGTTTTTTATCAGAGATTTAGAGCAGAATGATGTTTATAATCATATTTTTCAGCTACCTGAAAAATCAGGAATTATTAGAATTAATATTCCCCCCAAAAAATCACCTCCTTTAGAAGTAAGAAAAAACTATTTATGGGGAGTACAAATATTTTGTATTTCTGAACTAGGAGATCGTAGTGGAAACCCATTTGTTGAAGGTATAATTAAACGTATTAAACCCAGAAAAAGCTTTTATAATAAGTTAGTAGGCGTTACCCCTCTAACTCTACCAACTGTCTACGCTTCCCAAGGAATTTGGTATGATGCTTTAGAAAGTATGGTACAACTTCGGAGGTTAAATCCAAATAATCCGAAGTTAATAGATGACTGGGAAGAATTATTTAACTCGGCTAATTCTCAGGGTAAAGAAGAATTAATTCCAGCAGCTATATTAGATTGTTGTGAAAGAGAAGATTAAATCTGGTCATTAATGGATAATGGATAATAGATAATGGATAATTAGACCTCTCCAGAAAATAAACTTGCTCTTTATTTAAGATAAGCTAGAGTTGTAAAATTCAGTGACAAAATTATTTTTCGTATCTTTTTCGTAAGAATAAATTCCCTGTTCTCTCTAAGAGCAAAAAGTCTATATCTTTTTCACCAGATGTCTATTGATAATTACCTCTGGTTAAAACCGAGAGGATTAAATATAAGGAAATATCCTATAGCAGTCCTATTTTCTTTGTGTATAAAAACCTTACCGCTTTTAGGAAACACTTAACTGGTAACAGTTAACAACCGGGAGTCTCAAGTTTTTTATCTACTTTTTGATTTGTCACGAGCTATTTAGGATTGCTATATTTAGCATTCCTATAATAATTAATTATTTGGTAAGTTCAGATTGCTCAAAGCTAATGTGGTAACTTTTAATTTTCCTTGGAAACTAATTTCTTCTTCATCTTAGTGAAATAATAACTTAATAAATTATAGCTGACGGCTGTTTGCGCAGCATTCCGGAGGAAATGCTTGCCTTTATGAAAATGGTATTATATAGCAATTCCCAAAAAGCGTGAGGTACAAAATTCTAGGTTTTAGGGAACACTTAACTGGGAAATAAGGAATAGAAAAGAAATTAAAGAGCTTGTGTATTTCATAAGCTTGAGAAACCCTATACCAGTTTGAAAAAAGAATGTTAGGAATAATAAGGAATAACCAAATATTTTATAGGAGATGTCTCTTTGATTAAAAATATTAGTTATGAACTAAAAAATAGTATTGAAGCTATTCCCATACGACTCCTGACTCCTGTCTCCTGACTCCTAATAAGTACCCTAAATATTTGTAGAAAACACTTAATATAATTGGTATTATGTGGCAAAAAATAATTAAAAAGCTAGCTTGGAAATGGCGTGGTTTATTAGTTACTGCTCCTACTATTACTATCCTATTAATTGGGCTACATTTAACAGGCAGTTTACAAATATTTGAGTTAGCAGCATTCGATCAATTCATCAGATTTCGTCCCCAAAAACCTGTAGATCAAAGAATATTAATTGTGGGATTTAATGAATCAGATATACAAACTTTGGAGATGGCAATTTTATCAGATGAACTCCTTGCTGAGTTAATAGAAAACTTGAAAAAGCATCAGCCAGCAGCAATTGGTTTAGATATATATCGAGATTTACCAGAAGAACCAGGATATGAAAAATTAGTCAAAGTATTTGCATCTACACCAAATTTAATTGGTATTAGAAAGGTAGTTGGTAATCAAATTAATTCCCCTATTAATCCCCCACCAGTTTTAGATAAACTGAATCAAGTTGGTGCTAATGATATGCCTATGGATGCTGATAGTAAAATTAGGCGTTTCTTTTTATATTTGACAGATTCAGAAGGTAAAATAGTACCAAGTTTAGGATTGAAATTAGCGACAATTTATCTGGAAAAATTGAAAATATATCCTCGACCTTCAGCAGTTAATCCTGAAAATTTACAATTAGGAAAAGCTGTATTTATTCCTTTTGAAAATAATCATGGTGCTTATGTACAAACTAATGCTCAAGGATATCAAATAATTCTTAATTATCGCAGCCCAGAATATACATTTCAACAGGTTTCAGTGACTGATGTTTTAAACAATAAAGTTACTCCTGAATTGGTGCGGGATAAAATTATTTTAATTGGCTCAATAGCAGAAAGTAAAAATGATTTATTTCTCACTCCTTACAGCAGTAAAATTATTGGGATTCCTGAAAGAATGTCAGGGGTAGAAATTCATGCTAATGTCACAAGTCTGATTATTAGTTCTGCTCTTGGTGAGATGAATATTATTAAAATATTGCCCGAATATTTAGAATGGCTATGGATTCTTTTCTGGTCAACAGTAGGAGCAACTATTAGTTGGAAATGGCGTTATTCAGGAGGTTTTTCTCAATTTTCTGGGAAATCAATTATTACTTTATTTCTTGCTACTGGTGGGTTAGTTTATATCAGTTACTATGCTTTTATCTGGGGTTGGTGGATTCCGATAATTTCGCCATTTTTAGCTATTTGGTTGTCGGCGATCGCTATTACTGCTTTTGTTGCTAAAACTGCTGGATATATTCGTGATGTTTTTAGTCGTTATTTGACTGATGAAGTAGTAGCAAATTTATTAGAAAATCCTGATGGATTAAAATTAAATTGTCAACGACGAAAGGTGACAATTTTAATGTCTGACTTAAGAGGTTTTTCTGCTATATCTGAAAGGTCAGAACCAGAAACAATTTTTGCTATGTTGAATATTTACCTGGGGGAAATGACAGAAGTAATTAATCAATATGGTGGTACTATTGATGAATTTATTGGTGATGCAATTTTGGTTATTTTTGGCGCTCCTACCCAGAGAGAAGATGATGCAAAAAGAGCAGTTGCTTGTGCAGTAGCAATGCAAATAACAATGCCTAGCGTAAATGCTAAATTAAAGGAATTAGGTTTACCAGAAATTCAGATGGGAATTGGTGTTAATACGGGAGAAGTTGTAGTTGGAAATATTGGTAGTAATAGGAGGTCTAAGTATGGAGTTGTTGGTAGTAATATTAATTTAGCTTCTCGGATTGAATCTTATACAG
>NZ_JBNHEQ010000005.1:0-11457 GCF_050016015.1 Dapis hubbardiae BLCC-M172 | reverse complement strand
ATGCACAGGGTGAGGGACGCAAACTGTCCGGTACATTTGTTTGCTTATAAGAGCAGAAATGGAAATAAGTCAATCAATGACCTTTTTGATGAAAAGATAGACCGCATAAGTGCAGCATTTAGTGAGATTCATAAAATTCAATATAAGTATCGAACAACAGAGGATAGAGGCTTCCTTCAGGGTGCTATAGTCTCATTCCAGTCGGCTATAGACGATTACAAAAACTCCCCTTTCACTAAATATCTGGATGAGTTAAAGGAGGCTAGATTACTTGGGCAGCATAGTTACAGGGATTTATTAGTGCATGATTTAAGAATGAGGGGTTACGACGTTAACGATGCAGATGAGGTTGAAGTTGACAACGAAAAAGTCAGCACTGCTAAACAGTCTGAAGCGATAAAACAAGAAAAATCACTAGCTATTTTGAACGCAAAAATCTTAAATGACGATGAGTACGAGAGTGTAAACAGGAGGGAGGTCAAAACACCTGAACAGGTGGCAGAAGCAAGGAAATACATCTTCTTAAAACAGTTCCCAGATATTAATAAATTGGATGATTGGGATGTAGATTTAATCAAGGAACTTATTTTTGACAACCCAGAAAGCAAGAGCAAACTATGGAGACGGTATCTTTTAGAGAATGAAGACTTAAACACACTAATTAGAGATAAAAAGGTGATTGGCAGTATAATTCACGGGTTTTCTCTTGATGATTGGGATGTATTACATTCCGTGGTAATGGAATTGAAAGAAATATCGTATATATTAACTCCATTAATGAATAGTAAAGCAATTAACTCTGAAAGTTCATTAGTCAAAGCCTTCGTTTATGCACTTGAGAAATGCAAATACTTACCTAAGCAAGGCAAATTAGGGAATATCCAATATCTCAACAAAATACTTGAGTTGATTGGTTACAAAGCTAATTACAAGGGGCAAAAAAGGGATGAGAACGGTAACAGGAGGCGTGAGTATGTGATAGCGGATAACCTCTATTACGAAGTTGGGGAGGGTAAAGAGAAAAGAAAAATTATGTTGCAACCATTACTCCAGGAATGCCTAGACAGGAGGAAAGAGGGGTTATTTGAGAAATACAATAATGAATATTTTGAGGAACAGAAGAAGAAGTTTTTAGGGGAGGAAACAACAGAAACGGAAAAGAAACCCGCTTTATTCACTAGGGAATTTCTCAGCGATGAAGAGTACATGGAGAACGTGCAATACAGTGAAGATTTAGAAACCCATGAGAACCAACAGATAGATGTAACTCCAATGCTTCCAAACGAGAATGTTGATGACGATAAAACGCCTAAAATCATACCTGAAGTAGGCGCGAACAGAGTGAAGCAAGTCGTATCTTACTTCTTTAACGGAATCAAATCAGGAGCGACTACCCTTGACCAAATTGCATCATCTATAGAATGTTTTGGTCGAGAGGTGTTTGAACAGGCTTGTTACGCTAACAGTTTGTTATTAGCTAGGTGTATTGATGCTGATTACAATTTTATGGAGGCTTAATTAGCATCCAGGAATACTAGGCAACAGATAGATGAAAGGTTAACTTAACTATTTTACAAATATTAATATTTGTAAGTACACCTAACTACGACTTGCATCATCTATAGAATGTTTTGGTCGAGAGGTGTTTGAACAGGCTTGTTACGCTAACAGTTTGTTATTAGCTAGGTGTATTGATGCTGATTACAATTTTATGGAGGTTTAATATGCCAGCGCAAAAAAAGACACCATTCTTTAAAGTTTATACTGACTCTGAATTAAAAGAGAAATTAAAATACTACTCAAAGTTATACGGGACAAACCAATCTGAAGTAATAAATATGCTTGTCAGTGGCTGGGTAGATGGAGTAGAGAAGGCCACCCCAATTCGCGATACCTTTGGCCTATCAGGAAATGTGGCCAACACTGTTGGGGAGTAAGATTTATCCTGGCCAAACACAACAAAACCACCTAAGACTGGCTTGGTGGTTTCCTTCCTGTTGGTGTATTTTTTTTGGTTTTATCATAAAATTTTATAATAAACTTTTATAGCAATCCTGGGAAATATCTGTTTAATATAGTTTCATAATCGTTAACTGTCACTGGCCATTTTGAAGTGGGCTGCTCTGCTTCAGTTACAAATCTACACTACGGCACTTCTCTCAGTTTGTCAAGGTT
Organism: Dapis hubbardiae BLCC-M172; assembly: GCF_050016015.1. Taxonomy (NCBI): domain Bacteria; kingdom Bacillati; phylum Cyanobacteriota; class Cyanophyceae; order Oscillatoriales; family Microcoleaceae; genus Dapis; species Dapis hubbardiae. Next base: position 9,282 of record NZ_JBNHEQ010000005.1, on the reverse strand, counting down.
AACTTTCTATTTGAAACAGACGGTTCCCTTTCCCAGGAAGTATAACAATTGAGTATATTTCAGAGTATAATCGCACCCAAATAAAACTCATCTTGTATCTATATGGTACTCTGAGGGAGGTACAGAAAAATAGGATATTCTACAAAATTCTTGAAACCCTTTCCCCTATTAATATGGAGTTAAGCGGACTCGAACCGCTGGCCCCCTCAATGCCATTGAGGTGCTCTACCAACTGAGCTATAACCCCGAACCAAAGCATTAATTATGTTATCTAATTTTTTTTCCTTTGTCAAGAAGTTAATTAAAAAATTTCTACAACATTTTGAGTAGATGATCTATAGCAGTTGCCATTACTATATAGAACCCCTGAAGGGATCTATTTAAAATTATAGATTGAGAGTAGGGGAGTAGGGGAGTGGGGGAGTGGGAGTAGGGACGTTGCATAAGGGCGTCCGTACGGGAGTGTGGAGAGATGGGGAGATGGGGAGATGGGGAGATGGGGAGATGGGGAGATGGGGAGATAGGGTGTATTAGATATCTGCCACTCATCCAATCATCAAATCAATTATTACCTATTTTTTATCAATTAATTCTACCTCCAACCTATTTTCTGGAGATACGTTTAGGGCTTCTATAGAACATTCTCAAGCATCTCAAACTTAGTCCGTGCTGCGAATTTCACTTCTATACATTACATTAACAATCTGACTGCTCCCCTATCTAACTTCTAACTTCTGACTTTTGAATTCTGACTTCAGGTATATCAGGGTATCTGGCCTTGTTAAGGAACATCATACCCTGATGAGAAGCTTAAAAATATGTGTAGGAATGTTGAGACATCTCAGTTAAGTGAGTCATACAAGTACCCATGAGAAAATAAACCACCATCATTGCTGCAGCAGATATACCAACTAAAATACCTGCTAGCATCAGAGAAAATTCTCGATGATAGAACGACTCTTGCATCAAATGCAGAGCCCAAGCGACTAAAGCAACATCAAGTATTAGAATCGTGACCAACATAAGTTACGTTTTGTAACAATGTCTTTTATTCTAACAACATTTCTTAAAAATATATCTAAGTATTCTTACTAAGAAAATCTAAAATTCAACTTATGGCAGGGAACAGGGAACAGGGAATAGGGAATAGGGAATAGGGAATAGGGAACATAAGGAAAAACATTTCCCTGGGTAAAGTTCATCATTAGTCTATGTCCTAACCAACTCATTCCTTCTTAGTCCAGGTCAAATTAACTTTGTCTTACAGGCACTTGATGGCCAGCCAGATAATCTTTAATTTCTGCTACGCTTAGTTGACCATAATGTAGTAAAGAAGCAAGCAATGCTGCTTCTGCTTTCCCCTCTGTTAAAGCCTCAAAAATATGCTGGCAGTTACCCGCACCCCCAGAAGCAATTACAGGAATCTGAACACTTTCTGCTATAGTCCTCGTAAGTTCTAAGTCATAACCAGCTTGGGTTCCATCAGCATCCATACTTGTGACAAGCAGCTCTCCGGCCCCTCTTTTTTCTACTTCTATTGCCCAGGCGATCGCGTCCTTGCCAGTATTTTCTCGGCCACCTCGCACATAGACATCCCATCCTAAGTTATCTGGATCTGAACGACGACGAGCATCAATAGCTACTACAATACATTGATTTCCGAAACGGTCACTGGCCTGATTAATAAAGTCAGGGTTACGGACTGCTGCTGAATTTATACTTACTTTATCTGCACCGGCTCTTAATAAATTTTTAATATTTTCTAAGGATTGAATACCGCCTCCCACTGTCAGAGGAATAAAAACCCGCTCTGCAGTGCGATAAACCACATCTATTATTGTATCTCGGTCTTCGTGAGTGGCCGTAATATCTAGAAATACCAACTCATCAGCACCAGCATCATTATAGACCTGGGCTAGTTCCACAGGGTCTCCAGCATCTTGAAGATTCACAAAGTTGACACCTTTGACGACTCGGCCTGCATTAACATCAAGACAAGGTAAAATTCTTTTGGCCAGCATATAAATAAATTACTTGAGATAGCAGAGTATATTATGGCCGATTTTACAGTAGAAATTAATGGGTAAAATTAAGTCTAGTTAGTCGTTCTAAGAGATTGTTATGGGGCAAAAATTAAGTAAATTTTAGATGTAGCGAATTTCATCCCTATCATGTAAATAGTTAAATAGTGGAGAAAATCCCAGCACTACAGATAGATCCCTCAGTCGCACCAATATTTAGCTTTTGACTTTTGACTTTTGACTTTTGACTTAGTATGATAGAACTGTGCTGAAGCACTAATTTCAGATAAACTGTGGATTGATTAATACCACTCGAAGAACACTGTAAACAAAAATGGAAATTGGTCAAAAAGTTAAAGTAAAAGGTATAAAACAAAAGATACCTAACAATATAATCAATCGATTGAAGCAAAATCCCATTGGTACAATTAAAGAATTCAAAATGGTAGACGGTAGTGGAATTGGCTACTGGGTCCAATTTGAAGAAAAAATGGGCACTTGGTTTTTTGAAGATGAAATAGAACCAACTTCCTAACGAATACTAAAAGTAGAGCATTGGGTATAAGAGTAAATTATAAAAAAAGTCTTGCTTTGAGTATTGCTTGACTTTCAGTTTACTCCTACCCAATGCTCAATTTTTGATTAGGGAGTAGGGAGTAGGGAGTAGGGAGTAGGGAGTAGGGAGTAGGGAGTAGGGAGTAGTAGTCGAAAGAATTGTCCCTTGATTTTTCTGCAATTATTCTGACCAAAATTAGGACTTACACAAATACCATATATATAGCGCTCAAAACTATAACGTTATAGTTTTTGAACTCTATAGATAGTACCTTTGCGTAAGTCATAAAAATGTTAAGGAGAAGAATACCAAGAAGTTTCCACCAGTCCCACATTGCCAAAATTACTAATTCAGGAGTTGGTGGCAGAAGTTTTAACTCAAAGTGGTGAGGTTGGTAGAAGTCCTGCTTTACGAGGTTTTCGCAAAAAACTAAACGAAATGGTTAATCAAGATTAAGTAAAGTAGACTAAATTATTTAAAAATATAATTTTTTTTTGAAACTAATAAGAAATGACAGTTACTTATACATTTTTGGGTAAAGGTGGCACAGGTAAAACAACTATTGCATTTGCCACTGCTAAACGATACGCTAGCCAAGGTAAAAAAGTTCTATTTGTGGGACAAGAGCCTGCTTCAATATTATCCTTGATATTAGGTGCTGATATTGGTCCTGAACCTACAGAAATAGACTCGAATCTCAAAGCAGTTAATATTCAGGCAGCAAGTTTACTAGAAAGCGGTTGGGAAGAACTAAAAAAACTAGAAGCTGAATATATCCGTACACCCTTCTTTAAAAAGGTATATGGTCAAGAACTGGGAGTATTACCAGGAGTAGAAGGAATCCTGACTATTAATGTTATGCGGGGATATAGTTCTAGTGGGGAATATGACGTAATTATTTACGATGGTACGGGAGATAAGGAGACTTTACGACTTTTGGGTTCGGCGGAAATTATGAGTTGGTATATTCGTCGCTTCCGTCAAGTTATTCTCGACTCAGACCTTTACAAAGCTATTTCTCCATTTGTTCAACCTATTAGTAGTGCTATTCTGAATGTTGATTGGACAGGGGATAATTTTTCTCAACCGACCGAGAAAATTAATGAACTTTTAGATAATGCCAAATCTACTATAGCTGACCCAAATAGGGTAGCAGCATATCTGGTTACTACAAATGATAAGGCAGCGATCGCCACAGCAAGATATTTATGGGGAAGTGCCCAACAAGTTAGTCTAACTGTAGGTGGAGTAATTCTCAATCAAGCAGACTTGGTAGATAATATTACTGCTGAGTCTTCACCAATTACTGCTGAATTTGCACCATTATCTGTAACTCCTATTCCCCGTCGTTCTACTGAAGACTGGCAACCTCTAATGGATGCTCTACCAGATTTTAGTCAAGCAGTGAAGGCTCCTAAGCCTATGATTATAGATATTGACAAAAGTCAAGTAAGTTTATTTTTGCCTAGTTTTGATAAAAAACAAATTGGACTTACTCAATATGGACCAGAGGTAACTATTGAAGCGGGAGACCAGAGAAGAAATATTTTCCTTCCTCCACCTCTAAGTGGAAAACCTGTGACTGGGGCAAAATTCCAAAATGATTATTTGATTATTTCTTTTTAATTAGGGAGTAGGGACTGTAGGAGGTGTGGGGAGTGTGGGGAGTGTGGGGAGTGTGGGGTGATGGGGAGTAGGAAAAAATATTAATTTTAGGACTTACGCAAAGACCATGTATATAGTGTTCAAAACTATAACGTTATAGTTTTTTGACTCTATATATATTACATCTGGGTAAGTCCTGATTTTTTACTTTAGTCAAAATTTTATAGTAATTTTCAGAGATACAGCATTTTGCGAAGCTATGAGGTACAACGATTTAAGGTTGTAGGGAGTAGAGGAACAAACACAAAATATTTACCATGTCAAAAGTACAGTTATCTTACCTCATAATAACGGGAAGCGCTGTATTAATCAAACAACTAATTTAGGGTTTGGAGACCAAACCCCTACGGTAAAATATTACAACCCATAGCAGAAACTGGGTTTATGAACTAAAATTTACAATTCAAGCAGGTTTTGGTGCATGAAAGTGGGGATAGAGCATCCATTGGGCAGCTATATCGCTCTCTTTCGTAATTATTGATATTCTATTCATCTATTGTCCAATAGTTAGGGGTAGCCAATTAAACCTCAAAGGCTTTACAGGCAAAAGTTTCACCCTTTTTACTTTAAACATTGATGTTCTATTCATCTATTGGACAATAGTTATAGCACTTTCAGCACGTTATTATTGTGCATATGTGGAGCAAGTGCGACAGCTATATACTTTCATGCAACAAAGCCATTCAAGCATTAAATTAGGGTAATAAACCCGGTTTCTTGGTTGGGGTGCGTAAGTTCTATATAATTGTTTTTGCTAATCAAAATAATCCAATGAAAAATGACTAATCAAGAACAAGAAAAAGTTGAAAATAGCACTGCTAAAACCAGACAATTATTAGGAATGAAAGGTGCTGCAAGTGGAGAAACTAATATTTGGAAAATCCGCCTGCAATTAATGAAACCTATAACTTGGATTCCTTTAATATGGGGGGTAGTTTGTGGTGCTGCATCTTCAGGAAATTATAGTTGGAATCTAGAAAATTTCTTGATTTCTGCTGCTTGTATGTTATTAGCAGGACCTTTGATGGCTGGTTATACACAAACTTTAAATGATTTTTATGACCGGGAAATAGACGCTATTAATGAACCTTATCGACCTATTCCTTCTGGTGCTATTTCTATTCCTCAAGTTGTGACTCAAATTGTTGTTTTGTTATTAGCAGGAGTTGGTTTATCCTATCTCCTAGATTTGTCCGTTGGTCACGAATTTCCAATTATTACTCTGCTTTGTCTATTTGGTGCATTTATAGCTTATATTTATTCAGCACCACCACTGAAGTTAAAACAAAATGGTTGGTTAGGAAATTATGCTTTAGGTTCTAGTTATATTGCTTTACCTTGGTGGACTGGTCATGCTTTATTTGGAGAATTAAATTTAACTATTGTAATTCTGACTTTGTTTTATAGTTTTGCTGGATTGGGAATTGCTGTAGTTAATGATTTTAAGAGTGTAGAGGGAGATGAAAAGTTAGGTTTAAAATCTTTACCTGTAATGTTTGGTATTGGTACTGCTGCTTGGATATGTGTATTAATGATTGATATTTTTCAAGCTGGAGTAGCAGTTTATTTAATTAGCATTAAAGAAAATTTGTATGCTGTTATTTTGTTGTTGATGGTAATTCCTCAGATTACTTTTCAAGATATGTATTTTCTGAGAAACCCTCTAGAAAATGATGTGAAATATCAAGCAAGCGCTCAACCTTTTTTAGTATTAGGAATGTTAATTACAGGTTTAGCTTTAGGTCATGCAGGAGTTTAATTCAGTTATCAGCAAGGAAGAAGGAAGAAGGAATAATTCATTAATTGATAATTGATAATTGATAATTGATAATTACCTCTGGTTAAAACCTTACGGGAATTGAAGATAAGGAGATATCCTAGCACTTTTTTTCCCCTATCCAAGGGGAGGCTTTAAACCAGAATTATTTAATTATTAATTATTAATTATTAATAATTAATAATTCGGTAAAAAGGAAGAATTAGGAAGGAAGAAGTAGATGTAGGGTGGGGAGGGTGAGGCAGAAATAATCTCACCAAATAAAATAATATTTTCCTGGCCGCCGTAACCCACCGAAGACTAAATATTTCAAGTGTTTATTTAGATTTATTTTACAGATACCTTCTAAGTAAAAAGGAAGAAGTAAGAAGTAAGAATTCATTAATTGATAATTGATAATTACCTCTGGTGAAAACCGCTCTTGATTGAATATCAGAAAATATCCTAGCACTTTTTTCCCCTATCCAAGGGGAAGCTTTAAACCAGAATTATTTAATTATTAATAATTAATTATTAATAATTAGGTAAGAAGGCTAAAAATTTTAATGTAGGAATTAGGAATATTGTCTGCAACATTTATACTTCTTTCTTTTCTGAATTTTCAAGATACAAAATAAACTAGATTTCATAGAATGATAAAAAGGGTGTATCTCAATTTTGAAGAAAGCAAAAAATTTCTTGGTTTTAGGGAAAACTTAACTCTTAACTGGGGAGAGAAAAAAAGTATTTTTGCAAACATAGCAATCCTAAATAGGTCGCGGGTAATCAAAAAGTAGATAAAAAACTTGAAACTCCTGCCTGTTCCCTTTTCCCTTTTCCCTGAAAGCGGTAAAGTTTTTATACACAAATAAAATAGGATTGCTATATGAGATGCACCCGACAAAAAAAGTCTATCTTAAGTATAAGAAGATGTTAATAATTAATAATTATTGCTCTGCTGATTAAATATCAAAGCATTGACAAATAAGAAATAGTTTTCATTATCAATTATCAAGTAAGCATTCAGCTATTAGCAGTCAGCTCTCAGCAATTAGAGCTTAGGGATATTAAATGAATTTAATAGACTTTAAAATCAAAGCAGCCGACTTTTAGTAATACTTAATATCTGGCTCAGTAAACTTTCAAACACGCTCCAAAAAGAATAGCTGATAGCTGGTAGCTGACGGCTGCATGCTTACATTATCCATTATCCATTATCCATTAAATCTGGTGAGGTACAAAATTTGTTTGTTTTAGTAGGGACGTTGCATACAACGTCCCTAAATTGTAGCAACTTGATCAATAGGGAGTATATAGCACTACGCAAATAGGTTAGGAAATTTTTAAATCCTGTTTGCGCAGCATTCCGTAGGAAAACCCTTTTACAGTCTTCTGTTCCCTGTTCCCTGTTCCCTATTCCCTATTCCCTAGCGCTATAAAATAAGAAGAGCAACTGTACCTTAATTAGCTTGAGACATGATAAAATCTAATACAATTGACAAAATTCCAACTCAGGTTAACGTAGAAAAATTAGAGGAAAAAGTAGAATCCCAGAATTTATACCTGCGCCTATTTAGCTATGGTTTACCACATAAAACACCATTTTTAATAGGCATATTATTAACAATTTTGGCTTCATTTATTACTTTCTTTGTTCCTCAAATTAATCGCTATGTTATTGATGTAATTATTCCGGAAAAACAATTTAATATGTTGCCTTGGGTAGCAGCACTTATCCTATTGATGAGTTTCCTAGGAGGTGTACTGTCTTTTCTACAATTGTATGCGATAAAAATATTTGGAGAAAACACAGTTAAAAGTATTCGAGTAAAGTTATATCAACATCTTCAATTCTTATCTATTAGTTACTTTGAAAATCAACGTACTGGGGAATTAATATTAAGATTAGGAAGGGATGTAGAAATTGTCGGGCAATTACTTAATTCTAATTTAATTGCAATTCTAATAGATAGTTTTGCTTTTATTGTCGTTTTTATTTATTTCTTAATCAGTAATTGGCCTCTGGCAATCGCAATTGCGCTGACTTGGCCGTTGATTATTTATCTTTTACAATTTACTCAGAAAAGACTCAAAAAAATATTCCAAGAAACTAACCGAGCGAGGGAAATAATTAGCAATCATTTACAAGACACTATATCAAATATTACGATTATCAAATCTTTCGGTAATGAACAGTATGAAATTGACCGCTTTACAGAATTTAGTCATAATTATATGGAGAAAAACCTTGAGGCAACTCGGTTTTTGTCTATATCTACACCTATAATTAATACTCTCAATCAATTAGGTAATGTCATTACATTAGTTTTTGGTGCTTGGGGAGTAATGTTTGGTCGTTTGACTATTGGGGAATTAACAGCTCTTTTGACTTATGTTACTCTTCTAAATAAACCAATTAATCGCTTTAATGGATTAATTAGTATGGTGGAAAGAGGAGGAGTATCTGCTCAAAATATTTTTTCAATTTTAGATACTAAACTGGCAGTTAGTGACAAGGCAGATGCGATTAATTTAACTTCTGTTGAAGGTAATATTAAGTTTGAAGAAGTGGGGTTTGGTTATCAAGATAATGAGTTAGTTATTGACAATTTTAATTTAGATATTAAACCAGGAATGTCGGTTGCTTTAGTGGGTTCTTCTGGTGCTGGAAAAAGCACTGTTGCTAAACTCGCAGCACGTTTTTATGACCCGAAAAATGGGCGAATTTTACTTGATGGGCAGGATCTAACAAATGTGAGTTTAAGTTCATTACGATCGCATATTGGCATTGTTCCTCAAGAAACTTTACTGCTCTACGGTACGGTACGAGATAATATTATTTATGGTAAGTTAGATGCCACAGATGAAGAAATTATAGCAGCAGCAAAGGCAGCAAATGCTCACGATTTTATTATGGGTTTTCCTGATGGTTATAACTCTATTATTGGGGAAAAAGGAGTTAAATTATCAGGGGGACAAAGACAAAGAATAGCGATCGCCAGAGTTTTGTTAAAAAATCCCCAAATTGTTATTTTAGATGAAGCAACTTCAGCTTTAGACTCTGAGTCAGAAAAATTAATTCAAGAGTCTGTAAAACAACTTTTTCAAGGACGTACTAGCATAGTTATTGCTCATCGTTTGTCAACTATTTATCATGTCGATTTAATTGTAGTTATGGAAAAAGGTAAAATAGTAGAAATGGGAAATCATGCAGAGTTAATTGCTCAAGAAGGGAGGTATGCTTATCTTTATAAATTACAATTTTCTCAACTTGCTTTGGAAGA
>NZ_JBNHEQ010000004.1:33810-36769 GCF_050016015.1 Dapis hubbardiae BLCC-M172 | reverse complement strand
ATCAATTATCAATTATCAATTATCAATTATCAATTATCAATTATCAATTATTGAAAAGTTCTTCAAATACTAGCTAAGTTATTGTATTTTTTTTGAGTATAACTCTAGCCGTTGCTTATGAAGATTAATTAGGGCTTGCTGATTAAATATAAAATTATTGACAGATAAAGATTTTAGCATTTTAGGTCTGAAATACCTTGGTTTTCAGCTCTTAATGCACGGTTCCCGAAAAATCAAAAAGTCAGCATTTCTGCCAAGAGTTGGGCAAAAAAATTATTCCCCTATTCCCCTACTCCCCCGCTCCCCTACTCCTTACAAAAGACTTTTTCAGCAAACCCTAATTATTAAGTAGTGGGAGCATCTTGCTTTCCTAAGATGAGCAAGATACTTTTCCCTAAAACCTAGAATTTTATTACCTCAATCAGACTTAAGAATTGATATATATTTCATCTTCTTCAGCAATAGACAAACTTTTTTCTTTGTCTATAACTTTAATAATTCCGTCATTTGTTAAATCTTCAATATATTCTAACAAATCATTTTTCAACACCTCTGGATCGACTTCTTCCAATTCTAAAATATCCTCATAAGCTTCTTGGATAGACTCAGATCCTATTAAGGCAAATAACATTTTAGCTGCTACATCATCCAAGAGAAAATCTTCACCTTCTTGTTCAGCATTAACTACAAAAATTCCTCCCTCATCTTCTGCTAGAAAAAAATCATTAGCGAATGATACTTTTTGAGTGAATGAAATGTTCACAACTTACCTCTAATACCAATAAAATTAATTCAAATAAACACTGCTTTTACATAGCAAGATATACTATACAATAGTTAAACAATTGTTTTCTATTAAGTAATAGTTAAAAATATGAACTTTCGTATAGGTAATGGCTACGACATTCATAAATTAGGGCCGGAAAGACCATTGATTTTGGCAGGAATCAAAATTGACCATGAAATGGGACTTATTGGCCATAGTGATGCGGATGTTCTGACCCATGCCATTATGGATGCAATGTTAGGCGCTCTAAGTTTGGGTGATATTGGCCATCATTTCCCTCCGAGCGATCCACAATGGGCTGGGGCTGATAGTATAGATTTATTGACCCGTGTCAATCATTTGGTTAAAGCTGCTTGCTGGAAAATTAGTAATATTGACTCAGTAGTAGTAGCAGAACGTCCTAAACTCAAACCACATATAGAGAAAATGCGATCGCGCCTCGCTACTACTTTAGAATTGGAAGCAAATCAAGTTAGTATTAAAGCTACTACGAATGAAAAATTAGGTCCTGTAGGTAGAGAGGAAGGTATTGCTGCTTATGCAGTAGTTTTGCTAGAGAAATATGAGGGTTTTTCAGGAATTAAGAATTAAGAATAAAGATAAGAAAAAATATTAACAAAGCTGTGGTTAAGTTAAGAAAAGTATTCAAACAATATTTTTTTAAGATTTTGCGTTTTAATGATCTTATAGAAGTAAATCTTAATTTATCTAATCTTACAGGAGCCAATTTAACCGAAGCGAATTTGCAAGCAACCTATTTTTGGGCAACAGATTTTAGATATAGAAGTTGAAGCAAAGATTAGGACATTTATAAATGTTTAAACTCAGTCAAGGATTACTTCTGACTTCTGACTTCTGACCTGCGCGTAGCCCTATAGTGCTTGCTTCCGGGATGCAGAGATCAGTGGTGCTAGTTTGGAAGATGCTAATCTTTCTGGGGCTAATTTGCGCGACGTTATCCTTACCAGACAACTGCCTGATGGCAAAGTTCACCCCTAGAGAGGGAAAAATTATAGCATCTTATGGTCAAAAATTTCCTTAATTAATTGGGATGCTAAAAAAATGAATGAGAATGAACTATTAAAACTATATCTCAAAGGAGAGAGAAATTTTCAGGGTTATAATCTCAAAGAAGCTAACTTAATTGGTGCTGAACTTATTCATGCCAATTTATCTGGTGCTAATTTGATGGATGCTTCTTTAGCGAGGGCGCACCTAGAGCGTTCTTTTCTTCTCGGCGCTAACTTAAACGGAGCCTTTTTATATGGTACAGATTTGAGTTTTGTCAAGCTGAAGGAAGGTAAACTGATAGAGGCAGATTTGACTAAAGCTAATCTTCAAGGCGCTCAACTTCCTAAAGTCGATTTAACTGGAGCTAAACTTAGTGGTTCGATCCTTACCTCAGTAAGTCTATTTCGGGCTAATTTACCAATGGTTAATTTATGTGGCGCAAATCTCAATGGCATTAACTTCCGTTGCGCTAATTTAGAAGGAGCAAACTTGAACTGGACTAACCTGAGTGGAGCGAGGTTGAGTGGTGCTAATCTTAAGGGCGCACAATTAAACGGAGTCAAACTCAGTGGTGCTTTTTTGAATGGTTTGCAGCTAGAGGGAATTAACTTTAGTGGTATGGATCTCAGTCAAGTTAAGTTGAGCGGTGCTAAGTTGCAAGATGCAGATTTGACTGGAAGCGATCTCAGTCTTGCTTTTCTGCGTCGGACAAAATTAGATCGAGCAAACCTCAAAAAAGCAGATTTACATCAAGGTAATCTCAGGGGTAGTCAATTTCCCGAAGCTAACTTAATGAAGACCAACTTAACTGAAGTGGATCTACGGAATGCTGATTTAAGTGGGACAAATATGAATTTAGCGGATCTCACTGGAGCTGATTTGAGTGGCGCTAACTTGCAAGGAGCCTATTTATGGGGCGCAATTTTAGATGGTGTTAATTTGCGGGGCGCGGATCTGCGTGGTGCTAGTCTACGAGATGCTAAGATGGCGGGAGTTGATTTACAGGATGCTATTCTTATAGGAGCAACTATGCCAGATGGGAAGGTTCATATCTAGCAAGCTTATTTCTTAGTTTGAGTCGAAAGTTCAGTAGGGTGCGTTAGGCCGTCCAGTATTTCGTTTTCTTTGCCCTGGTTGCTCAATTGGCCGTAACGCACCGCA
>NZ_JBNHEQ010000004.1:32069-33710 GCF_050016015.1 Dapis hubbardiae BLCC-M172 | reverse complement strand
CAGTATTTCGTTTTCTTTGCCCTGGTTGCTCAATTGGCCGTAACGCACCGCAACCGCTCTCACTAGACAGAAGATGGTGCGTTACGACGGATTAGAAGCAATAGGATAATAGCACAAATTCAGGCCGTCTAACGCACCCTACAAAACTACTGTGTCTATCCACTACGAGACTCTCTAGCAGCAGTAGACAGTAGGGTGCGTTAGGCTGTCCAGTATTTCGTTTTCTTTGCCCTGGTTGCTCAATTGGCCGTAACGCACCGCAACCACTCTTACTAGACATAAGATGGTGCGTTACGATTAGAAGCAATGGAATGATAGCACAGATTTGCGCCGTCTAACGCACCCTACGAGACTACTAAGCGAAATCCAATGTGAGTTGTTCCGGTATCAGGGGCTTGGGACTCTCTGGCAGCAGGTCGATAACGACTACAATAATTTTTAGCACAGAGGTAAGAACCTCCTTTGATAACGTGCAAAGCTCCTTCCTGGGGTTTGATGGGATCGAAACTAACAGTTTTGTCAGGTCCGATGGGGTTCAAACTATGATCTTTGCCAGAATGTCCTACTTGATACCAATCTAAAGTCCATTCCCAAACGTTTCCAGTCATATCATAAAGTTCGTAACCGTTGGCGGGAAAAGATTCTACTGGTGCAGTTCCTAAATAGTTATCTTCCTTGGTATTGAAAAAAGGAAACATCCCTTGCCAGGTGTTGGCTTTCTTGGCAGAATATTGATTCCCCCAAGTGAATTCTTGCTCTTGAAGACCTCCCCGCGCTGCATATTCCCATTGAGCTTCTGTAGGGAGAGACTTACCCGCCCAATTAGCATAAGCAACTGCATCCTCATAGGCAATATGAACCACAGGATAATTATCTTTGCCTCTGATGTTGCTCTTTGGACCGTAGGGATGTTGCCAATTAGCACCCACTGTCCAATGCCACCAACTTAAGTAAGCAACTTGTTGAATACCTTCAGAGGGGGGTTCAAAGACGAGGGAACCAGGTTGCAGTTGTTCGTCAGTTAGATCGGGAAATTGTGATTTCGGTAGGGGGCGTTCGGCAATGGTTTTATAGCCTGTTGCTTCGACAAATTTACGGAATTCTGCATTTGTGATTTCGTGGCGATCGATGCAAAAACTATCTACTGTGACATCACTGGCAGAAATTTCTGATGGATAATGAGTATCTGAACCCATTGTAAAAGTTCCTCCGGGAATAAATATCATTCCTTCAGGACAGCTATTATCTGTAGAGGATGCTTGTGCTGGTGTGGAGAAAGGGAAAATCAGGGATATTGTTAGGAAAAAGATAATAAGTGATTTATGCCAAAAAGTTTTCATAAAATGATTGAGACTTGGATAATATAAGGTCTTACAGTGCTTTTCAGATTGATCAACCAAATGGTAACAAACAAAATCCTGTAGGGACGTTCCATGGAACGTCCCTACTTTAGTCTCCCGAAATGAAAACCACTGTAATTTAATAATTTTATCAGGACTGACGCAAATTCTTAGACAACACGCTATCGGTAGAGGGCGAATGCCATATAGGTAAAGGGCGAATGCCATATAGGTAGAGGGCGAATGCCATATAGGTAAAGGGCGAATGCCATATAGGTAAAGGGCGAATGCCATATAGGTA
>NZ_JBNHEQ010000004.1:8475-31969 GCF_050016015.1 Dapis hubbardiae BLCC-M172 | reverse complement strand
GCGAATGCCATATAGGTAAAGGGCGAATGCCATATAGGTAAAGGGCGAATGCCATTCGCCCCTACTATATATGGTGATTCTGCGTAAGCCCTGTTTATGTCAGGTGAGCAAAGCTCACCCGACTGACCACTAACTAAAGTTTAGGACACATTTGAGGTGCTCTTGATGGAATTGGATCAAAAATAGTATTGAAATCGTCTTTCATACTAGCCACGATCCAATTTTCATGAGTTTGGGCGTAGTCGAGAGATTCATTATCAGCTACTTCCACACCCTCTTCTAAATGAGTGCTTCCAGGTACATCATTGTATTTATATTCCCGAACACAATCATCATGATTAATCAGGACGATTAAGGAATTTCCCACCCCAGAATCTGTATATTTAAACATTTCAAAATCACCACTAGAATTCCCAACGGCGATGAGAGGTCGTTTGCCAATAAACAGTTCAATTCCTACTGGTTTACCCTGTTGATCGTCATAGTGAGCTAGCCACGATCTACGGACTAAACTGCCTCCAAGTCCATCGGTTGTATTAGACTCATCATATTTTGTCTTAATAGCTGAACCGATCACTTCTTCAGTGGGAATACCATAAGCTTCATCAGAAAAGGAACGCACAAAATAAATGCCACCTCCAGAACAAATATAGACTTTGAAATCATTTGCTTTGAGGTAGTTAACCAATTCAATCACAGGTTTGTAAGTCAGTTTGATATATTCAGTATCAAACCGTTGATAACCTCCCTCATCATCCGAAGTGACACTACTATGGATTGTATCAAGAAAACTTCTAGCTAGGGAGTTATATTCACCTGTTGTGAGTCCACTAACAACTGGAATTTCACTTAAAAAAGTTTTGCCTTCCTCTGAAATAGGATGTCCTCCAGTTTTATCAATTCTCTTTTGAGTCTTTTGAATCAGTCTACTGACTACGGGTTCAGGCAATTTATCCAATCTAGTTTTAATAAAGTCTTCTTGGAAATAATGCGGTCTTTCAGCCCACAAGGTTCCGTCATTATCAAAAACAGCAATGCGATTTTTTGCCTCAACAAAGTTATCTCCTGGGGTGGTGACTTTTTCTACAAAATCTACGATCGCCTGTCGGCTACCAGTACCAGGGTTACTCCAAGAATCTAATGCTGCATAGGCAGGAAGACAACCTAAAGTACCGCCGATACAAAAGATTGAGAGCAAAACTGAAAGAAAAAATGTGATAGTTTTTCTGTTGATGTTGAGAAAGTTCATGGTTGATTTACACATCTTGAAAGTAGGTCAAATTGTTGTCAAGAGAAATAGGAGGATCTATCTTCAACAATAGTCTTAAAAAGATCCTCCTAAATTCTACTTGTATATACACAGTAGTGTAATCAGGTCATTAAGATCGCAGTCAATTTTAATTGTCTGGAAAATCATTGATTAGAATTGAAAGCAATGTTACAAGCAGTATTTTTCGCCAAAACTGAGCAGCAATAGATACTACCTGTAGCCTAATTTTTGATTTAATCCAGACTGTTGTCAACAATCGTCTGGATGATCTTTCTTAAGCCTGTAATAAACGGAAACTCCTCTTTTAGCCTGTCTATTTGAATTTGTTGTACTACCCCATCTACTATCTGATTAATAGTAAAAGAAGCAGGTCTTTGACGAGGGGGGTAGTTAACAAAGCTATTGAGGAACTGACCTACAGATGTGGTAATAGGACCAAGTAAGAAAGTTCGACGGAACCTCCAGTCAGGATAATTCTCTGACTCGTGAGGTGCTTTCTCAAAGGGATCGCGACGTAAGTTCAATAACAGAGGAACCCTCAAATTAACATAGGGTTCTTCCCAAACATCAAAGCCCTCTGCACGCTGTTCACTAAATATCACTTTCCAGTCGTTATACCGGACTGCGGACGGATAACCATCATCAGTGAAATAGACATACTGATAACGAGGTGGACAATAGTCGGGAAGGCGACCCAATACACCCAACACACCAGGGGTAGAAGGACAAATTTCCTGGCGTTTCAGGTTGTTTTCTGGCTCTGCAAGAGATTCTAAGTAAGGTAAGAAGTTGTATCCATCTAAATGAACGTCATATTGTTCATATTCGGGATATTGTGCATTTATTTTCCGTTTATCGTCATCTGCTAGAAGTTGTCTGTCGATATTCTCAACACCAGCCGCAGCTAAGAGAGTTGGAACCCAGTCAAGGTGAGACATAATTTCATTGGAGACTACACCTTCAGGTAAGTGACCTTTCCAACGGATCATAGCAGGTACACGGAAACCTCCTTCCCAATTAGTATTCTTTTCACTATAGAAAGGCGTCATTCCACCATCTGGCCAACCAAATACTTCTGCACCGTTGTCGGTAGTGTAGATGATAATCGTGTTTTCATCTAAACCTTTGCGTTTAATAAACCGGAGAAGTTGACCTACTTGTTTATCGTGTTCTACCATGCCATCGGCATAGATTCCTTGTCCAGTCACTCCCTGAGACTTTTCTTTCAGGTGGGTATAGACGTGCATCCGAGTGGTATTAAACCAAGCAAAAAATGGCTCATCTGCTTCCTTAGCTTCTGCAATGAACTTTTTTGTCTTCCTTAATACTTCTCGATCGATGGTTTCCATCCGCTTTTTAGTTAGGGGACCAGTCTCACAGACTACTTGATCCCCTGTATCTTCAGTTATTGGAGCAGGAACTTCGCCTTTGTCTGGATCGCATACATAAGAGTTTATACCAGCATAGCTGTGGAGTACCCCTCTGGGTCGGAACTGATCGAATACTATAGATTCTCCTTTGGGTAGATAGTCTTCGTTTTCGGGTTCCTCTTCAGCGTTTAGGTGATAGAGGTTGCCGTAAAATTCGTCAAATCCGTGGACGGTGGGTAAATATTGGTCTAAATCACCTAGATGGTTTTTTCCGAATTGACCAGTACGATAGCCTAGGGGTTTCAGTAACTCTGCTAGGGTGGGATCTTCTTTTTGTAAACCTATATCTATACCCGGTAGTCCTACCTTAGTCATCCCAGTACGGATAGAGGCTTGACCAGTGATAAAGGCGGCACGACCAGCAGTACAACTATTTTCCCCATAGAAATCAGTGAACATGATTCCTTCTTTGGCAAGACTGTCAAGATTGGGGGTTTGATAGCCCATAATGCCGTTGTTGTAGGCACTAATGTTATACCAACCGATATCATCACCCATGATCATTAGGATGTTGGGTCGTTGGATTTCCGGTAGGGTGGTGATTCCTTCGTAGGCAAATGCTGGTGCTGTTGGGAGCCAAGGCAACATTCCCGATAGCATCAATAACAGGGAAAGTACGCTAGCAATCCCTGCTTTCATGGCTTTTCGCATGAGGAAAAATCTACTTTGTTAATATTTTTTTACAAAGAATCAGAAAGAGCAAATTTTAATTTACTGAAAATCTTTTCTTTAAGTTCTTTCGTTGTTCATTATTCTTGCTAAATTAATCTTTGTCAAATACTTTGGAGAAAGTTTAATATTTGTCTTATAATTGAAACAATTATTAATATAAAGGCAATAGTTATCATATTATGATAAAAAGTTTTTAATGATTATTGCTAATCAGTCGATTATACAAACCTATTAATTGACTAAACTAAAAAATGAGTAACTTACCACAGTTTGCTGAGTTCATTCAAAATAAAGAGGCGATCGCCATTGCCAATTGAGGGAGAGCGATCGCCTCTTCGTAATCCAGATGCGGACATGATATAACTCCCAATATGTGGGATGAATTAGTGTGGGGAGTGTGGGGAGTGAAAGATTCATCCCTTTGTTCAGCAACGCCGGATCAAATATCTCTGGAAGTTATATAGCAATTTGGCTTTGTTGCATGAAAGTATATAGCTGCCACACTTGTACTTCATAATGCGCGGAAACTGCTGTAACTATTGTCCAATAGATGAATAAAACGTCAACTATTGTCCAATAGATGAATAAAACATCAATCTCGGAAAAGAGATCGATATAGTTACTACATTTGCTCCGGGTTTTCCTGAAGTCATGCTCTGCTTTCCATGTGCGTTAAAGCGGAACAAATGTTCTATCGCTACTTTCATGCAACAAAGCCTAGCAATTCCCATGCTTGCGAGGTACAGAATTCTAGGCTCTAGGGAACAGGGAATAGAATAACGAAGTCAGAAGTTAGAAGTCAACCCACCCCCAACCCCTCCGAGGAGGGGAGCAGGAGGGGAAGTCAGAAGTTATTTTTGGAGCGGGGCATAAATCTCCGTTCTAAAAACCTTTCGCCTTAAAAGGTGGGTTTGAGGAACCCAATTATTTTGATAAAATATCTCTGGAAATTATATCATACCTGGTTAAATACTTATAAATAAATTTATTGCCTCACAACAGAAATATCTTGATTTTATTTGGTATTATCTAGTTACAGAGATATATCAATTACCTCAAGATGATTAACCTTAATACCCCAAAAAATAACTATCGTAAACTAACAATTTTATGCACAGTTATTTTAATATTTTTCCTGAGTGCTTGTAGACCAGCACCATCAAATTATCAATCTCGTCTGGTAGTTTCTACACCAAGCGATGCTTCTACTTTTAACTATCCATTAAATCAGTCAGCATATAGTGTTTTTGGTTATATTTATGACGGCTTAATTATTGAAAATGGTGTAACAGGAGAATTAGAACCAGCATTAGCTAAATCTTGGGAAGTTTCCGAAGACGGACAAACAATAGTTATTACTTTACAAGAAGATTTGAAGTGGTCAGATGGAGAACCTTTAACTGTTGATGATGTGGTATTTTCCTATAACGAAATATATCTCAACGATAAAATTCCTAGCAGTTTTAAAGACATTCTTAGAATCGGTCAAAGTGGTGCTTTACCAACAGTAAAAAAAATAGATAATCTCCGTGTAGAATTTTCCACACCCGAACCTTTTGCTCCTTTTGTCAGATATGCTGGAGGATTACCTATTCTACCTGCTCATGTTTTAAAAGATTCAGTTCGTACTACTAATTCGGAAGGAGAATTAAACTATCTAACAAAATGGGGAACTGATACCCCAGTCACAGAAATTGTTGGAAATGGAATGTATCGCATCAAAAGTTATGCTCCAAATCAACGAATTATTTTAGAGAAAAATCCTTTTTATTGGCGGAAAGATAACCAGGGAAATAATCTACCTTATATTGAAAATATTGTCTGGCAAGTTATCGAAAATACAGATAATCAACTGTTAAATTTTCGCTCTGGAGAACTAGACACTATTTCAGTAGTACCAGAAATGTTTACTCTGTTGAAACGAGAAGAAAAACGAGGGCAATATACGATATATAATGGTGGTCCGGAAACTACTTCTAGCTTTATTTGTTTTAATATAAATCAGGCAAAAAATGCTGAAGGCGAACCATTTGTAGACCCGATTAAATCTGGATGGTTTAATAAAAAAGCTTTTAGACAGGCGATCGCCTATGGGATTAATAGAGAGGCAATGACAAATAATATATACCGTGGATTAGGTGCGCCTCAGTATTCTCCAATTCCTGTAACAAGTCCTTTCTATTTATCCCCAGAAGAAGGTTTAAAAATTTATAATTACGACCCAGAAAAAGCTAAAAAACTTTTACTTAGTGCTGGTTTTAAATATAATCAAAATGGTGAATTATTAGATAGTGAAGGTAACAAAGTAGAATTTACCTTACTATCAAGTGCGGGTAGAAAAGTCAGAGAACAAATGGCAACGCAAATCAATCAAGATTTGGGAAAATTAGGTATTAAAATAAATATGCAATTTCTCAGCTTTAATACTTATGTAAGAAAACTCTCTTTATCCAGAGATTGGGATGCTTATCTGGGAGGTTTTACAGGAGGAAGTATTGAACCTCATGGTGGTTATAATATTTGGTCTGTAAATGGTAGATTACACACTTTTAATCAAGGACCTCAACCGGGAGAGGAAGAAATAAAAGGCTGGAAAGTAAATGATTGGGAACAAGAAATAGACGATCTTTATATTCAAGCATCTCAAGTATTAGATGAAGATAAACGCAAAGAATTTTATGGTCAAGCACAACAAATTATTGCTGAGGAATTACCTTTTATCTATATGGTAAATCCTCTAGAATTTGATGCTATTCGTGACCGAATTAAAGGGATTAATTATACTGAGTTAAGTGGTGGTTTCTGGAATTTATATGAACTGAAAATTGCTGAATAAAAATGAAAAAGATGTGGAAATTAATAAATAATTTATTATTTCCTTTGGCTACTTAAAACTAAGAGGTTGTTTGAGAAGTTATTGATCCCCCAAAATTCCCCTTGATAAGCAGGGCTTTCCGTTATATTCCCCCCCTTAATAAGGAGGGCTAGGGGAGAGCTAAATCAAAATTAATACTTTTAAAACATAATATTTAATCCTGTTTTTTTCATCATGTATAGACAAACTCTATGCAAGCTCTTATAATAGAAGTCTGGTCGAAAAGGAAATAAAATGATCATAAGTCATTGCTACAAAATCAAACCAAATCAAGAACAAATAGCTAAAATAGACAATTGGTTAGAACTCTTGAGAAGACATTGGAATTATGCTTTGGGTCAACGGTTAGATTGGCTCAATAGAACTAGATGTCAAATTGACCGCTGCTCATTAATTTCATGTCCAATTCGTGAGATTCCAAGCAAGCCAGATTATCATTTTCAGTCAGCAGAATTAAAAGAGACTAAAAAACTATTTCCAGAATATAAAGAGATATATTTTGAGGTACAACAAAATAATCTTAAAAGATTAGATAAGTCTTGGCAACGTTGGTTAGTTCCTGATCAAACAGGCAAGAGGTTTGGTAGGCCAAGATTTAAAAAAACAGGTAAGCTAAGGTCATTAAATTTTAGTAGGGTGAATCATCCTAAAGCAGCAGTTAAGTTTGATGGTAAACAAATTATTATTAGCAGGTTTGGTGCTATTCGAGTTATAGTTCATAGACCTATTCCAGATGGATTTGTTATTAAAACTGCAACCATAACCAAAAAAGCTGATGGCTATTATGTTAGTTTAAGTTTGGAAGACAAGTCAGTTCCTAGTTTAATTCCTACAAATAATATCAAAACTGCTGTAGGTATTGATGTTGGTCTCAAAGAGTTTTTAACTACCAATACTGGAGAAACTGTTTCTGTTCCTAATTTCTATAGAAAATATCAATCTAATTTAGCTAGAAAACAAAGTAAAGCAGCTAGAAAAGAAATTGGTTCTAATAACTGGAAAAAAGCACAAAACAAAGTAGCTAAATTACATCAACATATTGCTAGACAAAGAGAAGGATTTCATTACAAAATTGAATGCAGTGGCGGTAAAACGCGGTGTTCATGTAATTAAAGTTAATCCTCATAATACATCGCAAAACTGTAGTAATTGTGGTCAAAAAGTACCTAAAATTTTGTCAGTTAGAACGCATTATTGTCCTAAATGTGGAACAGTTTTAGATAGGGATGAGAATGCTGCAATCAACATACTAAATAAAGCATTATGCGAGGTGGGTATCATCTTGCCTGCTTGTGGAGGCTTAGACACTGGTCAGCCTATGATACAAGAAACTTCTGAAATTTGGGTTCAATTATCTTTGTTTTAGAAGCTCCCGTTATAATCTCCGATTTAACGGAAGATAACTTCACTAAATCGTTCAGCATATAACATTTTTAACTATATTTATGAACCTTATCAACGAATTATTTTAGAAAAAAAAATCCTTTTTACTGGCGCAAGGATGAGCAAGGAAATACTCAACCTTACATTGAGAATATTGTCTGGCAAGTCATCTCAAATAGAGATAATCAACTCTTAAATTTTCGCTCTGGGAAGCTAGATACAATTACAGTAGAACCAGCAATTTTTCCTTTATTAAAAAGAGAAGAAAAACGAGGTAAGTATACTATCTACAATGGAGGACTTTCATCAGGTGCCCGTTTTATTTCTTTTAATCTTAATCAAGGTCGTAATGCTCAAGGTAAGCCATTTGTAGACCCGATTAAATCTAAATGGTTTAATAAAAAACTTTTCAGACAAGCGATCGCTTATGCTATTAATAGGAAAGCAATGGTAAACAATATATATCGTGGATTAGGTGCGCCTCAACATTCACTACTTCCTATTACAAGTCCTTTTTATCTATCCCCAGAAGCAGGTCTGAAAATCTATAACTATAATCTAGAAAAAGCAAAATCACTATTACTTAGTGCTGGTTTTAAATATAATCAAAATGGTGAATTATTAGATAGTCAAAATAACAGAGTAGAATTTACATTACTATTAACTGCTGGTAGAAAAGTTACAGAACAAATGGCAACACAAATCAATCAAGATTTAGCCAAAATAGGAATTAAAGTAAATCTAAAATTTCTGAGTTTTAATGCTAAAATAAAACGACTAAATTTGTCTAAGGATTGGGAAGCTTTTCTACGTGGTTTTGTAGGAGGAGGTGTAGAACCTCATGGTGATTATACAATCTGGTCTGTAAATGGTAGACTACACACTTTTAATCAAGGAAACCAACCTGGAGAAAAAGCAATAGAAGGCAGAAAAGTAGCAGAATGGGAACAAGAAATAGACGATCTATATGTCAGAGCATCTCAAGTTATAGATGAACAAAAACGGAAAGAACTTTATGCTAAAGCAGAGCAAATTGTTACTGAGCAGTTACCTTTTATCTATATGGTAATTCCTTTAGAATTTGAGGCTATCAGAAATAGAGTTAAAGGTATTAAATATGGTAAATTAGGTGGGGGATTTTGGAATTTATATGAATTGCAAATTTCTGATTGATTCATTAAGTAGTCGTACAAAATAAATTTTCTAGTTGAGAGAGGGAAAACTTAACTGGAAAAAGGGAGTCAATCAGATATGTAATTAATTTTACTTATGAACTTATCTACTGGATTGAAACATCTAAAATGGTGCGTTACGACAGATTGTTAAATACATTTCACAGTCTAAAAAATTAGCCGTCTAACGCACCCTACAAATTTTGCTAATTCTAAATAATTTGTGAAAAAAATTGTAGGGGTTTGGTCTCCAAACCTAAGCAAAAATGGGATTTGGAAACCAAACCCCTACGATCAAATATTACAACTCATTTAGGATTGCTATATATAGCGAATTTCATCTAAATCAGCTACACTAATAGCGGGCAAGATGCCCGCACTAGAGAATTTTCTCAATTATTAGTTGGATTATTTAAAATTATGAAATCTGAAGCTTTAGAACAGTTATTAAAAGGAGTTGCTACAGGAAATATCACTCCAGAATTAGCATTAGAAAGACTCAAGAATCTTGACTTTGAAAATGTCGAAGATTTTGCCAAAATAGACCACCATAGAAATATCAGAACAGGTTTTCCTGAAGTTATCTGGGGACCGGGAAAAAAGCCAGAACAAATTCTCAAAATAATGAAGGTAATGAGGCACAAAAATCCTGTAGTAATGGCAACAAGAATTGAACCTGAAGTTTATCAAAAGCTGCAAGATAAAATTGCCAATATTTATTACTATGAAGATGCAAAAATCTGTGCAATTATTTCAGATTTTCCTACTCCAAAACACAAAGGTATAATTACAATATTAAGTGCAGGTACTGCCGATTTACCAGTAGCAGAAGAAGCAGCAGTTACAGCAACTCTTTGTGGTTTTCCAGTCAAGCGTCTTTGGGATGTAGGGGTAGCAGGAATTCATAGATTATTAAGTAATAAACATTTAATTGCAGAAGCAGATGTATTAATTGTAGTCGCAGGAATGGAAGGTGCTTTACCAAGTGTAGTCGCAGGTTTAGCAGACTCTCCTGTTATTGCAGTACCTACAAGTGTGGGTTATGGTGCTAATCTTGATGGTTTAGCTCCCCTATTAACAATGTTAAATTCTTGTGCGCCAGGAATAGGTGTTGTGAATATTGACAATGGTTTTGGAGCAGCTATTTTGGCAGGACAAATTATTAGAATGGGTGAGAAATTAGCTAAGAAGTGAGGGAGTAAGGGAGTAGGGGAGTGGCAGAGTGGGGGAGTAGGGGAGTAGGGGAGCGGGGGAGTAGGCAAAAAATATTGATTCAGTTATAATATGAGGGTTTGGAGACCAAACCCCTACGATATGTTTGACTTTCTTTTATATCGTTTCTGGATAATTAGTAATAAAAAAACTTTATCATCTTAATCTCAAATCCAGTAGTATCGGTATAAAAAATTATAGAAACCGGGTTTGTATTAAATGCCTTACCATACTAACATCTATCTCCCACAAACCCGGTTTCTTATAAAACTTCCATTACAAGCAGACTTGATATAACTCTTGACTCCTGAGTCTTGACTCCTCCCTATTATGCTAAATCAAATAAAAGAATTTCTCCATTTGAATTAGTAGAAATAGAAACCTCTTTAATTTCACTTAAAGCAACACCATCACCAGCTTTTAAAGATAACTTATCATCAGTATCTACTACAATATCTACTTCTCCACGAGCAACTTGTATCCATCCATAACGGTTAGCTTCAAAAGAATAAGAAATACTATCGCCCTCCTTCAAAGCACCTGCAAATAAATCCACATCTTGATTAACTTTTAATGCGCCATCCCTACCATCTTTACCAACTACTAAATTTAATTTCCCACAATTTTTTTCTATATCAAAAGAACGTTGATTATATGTTGGTTTTAAACCCTTAGAATTTGGCAGTAGCCAAATTTGTAAAAAGTGAACATCCTCAGATTTTGACTGGTTATATTCACTGTGCATAATTCCCGTACCCGTACTCATGTGTTGTACATCTCCTGGTTTAAGTACACCAACATGACCAGCACTATCTTTATGTTCTAATGCTCCTGCTAAAACATAAGTAATAATTTCCATATCTCGGTGTCCATGAGTTCCGAAACCATCACCAGGAGTAACCCTATCTTCATTAATTACTCTCAGGGAACGAAACCCCATGTGTTCACGGTCAAAATAATATGCAAAAGAAAATGTATGATTAGTATCTAGCCAACCAGAATTTGCGTGTC
Source organism: Dapis hubbardiae BLCC-M172 (assembly GCF_050016015.1). Lineage (NCBI taxonomy): Bacteria > Bacillati > Cyanobacteriota > Cyanophyceae > Oscillatoriales > Microcoleaceae > Dapis > Dapis hubbardiae. The sequence continues at coordinate 20,944 of NZ_JBNHEQ010000004.1, read as the reverse complement.
CTCTTGCTTCAGCTTTTCGTACTTTAACTTTTTCAACTTGTTGTAATTGAGGCATTCTTACTAACTCCGATAAATTTTTATTTTTTTGTACTAGATTAATTTTAACTAATAAAAAATTTGATAATTTTAAGTATGTAGCACAAGCATCTTGCTTGTAATAGCTTTACTACCAAAAAATGCTGCATAATCATGATTTTGCAGAAGTTAATTTTCAGTCAAAATCATTTAACGATTATGCAAAATTAACACATGAATATTTTATTTATAGTTTAGCGTGAGTCCCATCATAATAAGGAGGATTAGCAGTTTTCTTACAATTACAAAGTGCTACTTTTTTTGCCTCTTCTATCTTAAATGCTACAGGAGTAAACTCAATTCCAGCATGGGAACCATCACAAAATGGTTTGTCAGGTTGGCTTTTTGATTGACCATAAGCACACTAATAGTAAGTACCTACTTCAAGTTGTTCGATAATTACTGGTTTATTATCTGCAATAACAGGTTCGCCCATGGTGTTTTCTCTCTGGAATTAATCTCTGGATACAAAATATAAATTTAATAGATTTTGTTTGGACATTTCTACTCTAGCTTAAGTCAGGTTAGTATGTATAGTATGTACTTTGAAGTAAGATAGTACCCAAAAAGATACTATGAAAATCCAAACTGCAAATAAAAAGACAAATTGTCCAGCAGAAATTACCCTTAAGGTGATTGGTGGACGTTGGAAACTATTAATTATCAAAGAACTATTTCATGGGGTCAAACGTTTCAATGAACTTCATCGTTCTTTAAAAGGTGTGACTCAAAAGATGCTAACTCAACAGTTGCGGGAAATGGAGGCAGATGGTATTGTTCATCGGGAAGTTTATTTGCAGGTTCCTCCAAAAGTTGAATATTCTTTAACTTCTCTAGGAAAAAGTCTTCAACCTATGATTAATCAAATGCACGAATGGGGAATTAAACATCTTAATTTTAATGAAGAAAAATAGATAAATAATACGAATTTGAAAAAAGAATGTTACAAATAGTTTCAAACTTTAGGTGTTAAAGAATTTCCTAAAATTAGTGCTTCTTGTCAAAGTTTTGAGCCTATAAAGTCTGACTTTTAACTTTTAACTTTTAACTTTCGTGAAACGGTATCATCTCCCAAATTAGATTTATTTTTGATATTTTTGAGCAAATACTCCTGCCGATATTGAAGTAAAATTAGATACAAATTTATCAACTTGAGATTGAGAAACTTATAAGTTTATAATAGTGTTTAATTCAAATAGTATTGAAGAGGAGAAAAACATCTAACTTTTTTGATTTGTATTTTGAGTTCAACTTTTAGGATAATTCAGAACTTAAAATATTTTCAGGTTCTAATGTTACCACAGTTGGAAGATTTACAGAAAAAGTAGATCCAACATCTACACAACTCTCTACTGTAATTCTGCCACCCATCATTTCACAGAATTTTTGACATATAGACAAACCTAAACCAGTTCCGCCATACTTACGAGTTGTAGTATTATCGGCTTGTACAAAAGGCTGAAATACTTTTTCAATCTGCTGTGGCGTCATACCTATGCCAGTATCAGTCACAGTAAAAATTATCTGATTTAATACCTGATTCTCTGAAACATTAGCTGATTCTACTACCAATTTGCTGCCACCATTTCCATTATGCCCTATATGTCCTTCCCGAACTACTTTTAAAGTTATTAAACCTTCGTGAGTAAACTTACTAGCATTACTCAATAGGTTGATCAAAACTTGCTTAAGCTTTGTTCGGTCACCAAACATAGTACCCATTTCGCTATGACAATAAATCTCAAAAGAATTACTATTTTTGAGCATCAGTGGTTGTACAATACTCTGAACTTCATTGATAAATGTAGGGATATCAAATTCTTCTTCATACATAGTCATCTGCCCTGATTCTACCTTAGAAATGTCCAAGATATCCTGAATAATTGCTAGTAGATGTAAACCAGAAGTTTTAATCTGATCTAAGTCGGGAATAAAATCTTCATAACCTAAATCTTCAGACTCTTCTTTGAGCAGATCGCTATAACCAATAATTGCATTTAGAGGTGTTCTTAACTCATGGCTCATACTAGCAAGAAACTGACTTTTAGATACATTAGCAGCTTCCGCAGCTTCTTTAGCTTGTTGCAACTGTATATTCGCCAACTTACTTTCTGTAATATCTCGGACAATAGCTAAAACTTCATTTTTACCACTTGCTACGATCCTAGCTTCAAAATGATGGCGTTTTTCCTCAAGAAACCACTCATATTCAAAAATTTTAATATCCCCTGCTTCAAGTGCTTCATCAATATATTGTAAGTATTGTTTAGCAGCATTTTCTGGCAAAATTTCCGAAACTTTTTTACCTATTAACTCATGACGAGACCAAGAGAATTCATCTTTTCTAGAAGGTTTATAGTAAAGAAAAATCCCTTTCCTACTAAACCAAAAAATTAAATCGGGAATAGCATTTAGAAGCGCTATGTTTTTTGCTTCACTTTGGCGTAAATCTTCAGCCCCCTCCTTTAAACTAACAATTAGGTTCTCTTTGCTCTGAATTAGTTCTCGCAGTTGATCGGTCATACTATTAAACGATCTTGCCAATACTGCTAATTCATCTCCAGTCGAAATCTCCATCTTCTGAGTCAAGTCTCCAGAAGCAAAACGCTTAGTAGCTCTAGTCATTTCCTTTAAAGGTTCAGTAATAGAGCGACTAATTAGCAGTGCCAAAAAAGTTCCAGCAGTAGCAGCTACTACCGCAACAATAATACCTTGATTACGCACAGTAGAAACTTTTTCATTTAAGGGAGCTTTAGACAAACCTACACTCACAGCTCCCAGTCTTTTCCTGCCAATAATTACCGCTTTACCAGCAATAAGTTGAGTAGACTCCCACTCAAAAATTGTTTCATCACTTTTGAGTAAACGCTCTCCAAAAGGATCGGGTTTAATATTGTAAACCAAGACATCTTGACCATAAGCGTCAGCAACAATTCTTCCATCTTTATCGTAGATCCGCCCTGCTGCTAATACCTTATCTTCCCCAAGCTGCTCCATGATTTCTTCCATAAAATCAGCATCTAGCTTGTAGAGAGAATCTCTCACAGTTACAGATAAAGTATTAAGTAAAATTTCCGCTTGTTGCTCCAATTCATTGTAAAAATTTTGTTGCTGACGGTAAACGGATAACCAAGTAACACCAGCCACTACTATGACAACTAAACTTGTCATAGCTAGCGTTAACTTTGTAGCTAGCGACCCTTGTCCAATCCTGAATAGCCCCATCTAATTTACCTGTTCTGAACAAGTTCATACAATTCTCGCATTCTTTCTATGCTTGATTCCGGCGGAAAATTGTCGAATTTGGCTGTTTTCTCGAATTTCTTTAATACTTCTTGTCCCTCTGCTGTTTTGTCCATTTGAATCAGGATAGTTTTGATGGCCTCAACCATTTCAGGTTTCAAGTCAGCTCTAACTAAGGCTACATGACGAGCTACTTTATCGCTTTCCCCTAAAACTAGCATTGCTTGTCGGCTGGCTTCCGGAATTTCCATAAAAGTGCCGATGTCAATGGCGCCAGCTGCCACTTTTCCACTAATTACCCATTGAATAGTATTTTCATCATCATCAGTAAAAACATATCCCACTTCATCAGCAGATACATTTGAAGTAGCGGTTCTCTTCTCTTGGGGATTAACTCCAGCTTCTATTAACATACCAGCAGGTAACATATAACCTGATGTCGAGCTTATTTCATCAAAACCAACCATTTTACCTTTAAGATCCTCTAGAGACTTAATACCTCGATCCTTCATGGTAAAAATAACAGTATAATATTCTGGGACACCACCCTTCCAACGACGTAGAATTGGTTTAGCACCGGACATATCACTAATAATCATCGCTGGATAAGGGCTATCAAAATAAATGTCTACTATTCCTGACTTGAGAAAATTGGCCATTTCATCCAAATCAGAAGCTATTTCGACATCCCCTTGTTTTACTCCAAATTGGCCTAGTTCTTCTGCCAAATAATCTGCTAAAGGTTGGTAGCGTTTAATCTTTTTTGAAGGATTATTAGAAATATCGGCAATAACTATGGTATCTGGGTCTTGAGTGCTAGTGCTAGCTAACAGCTCCGGGTTTGATGCTGATGATTTTAAGCTAGAGCTGACCAAGGCAGTGACCATGCCAAAGAGTGCTAGTTTCACAAACAACTTGCGTAACATTTTATCCGCCTCTCCATTCTGATAGTTGGGACTTGAACGATATGATTCAAACAAATTTACTAACAAACACTTTAATAAACTTTAATAAACTTTAATAAACTAATTTTTCAATAGGCTTATGTCCCTTTGGCCAGGGTAATCTAGATTTTGCTATGGCCTTCATTTCATAGTTGCCAATATGCCCTATTTACTTGAATTGGCCACTTAACTAATTTTGTTTAATATTAGGCCATTCATTAGCATTGAGCTTTGGGATCTTTTTTTTTCCTCACTTTTTTGCACAAATTTACATATATCTATACTATCTTAACAACCGATAAGGCTGTATGTTCTATATACCTGAATTTATGTAGCTAATCAGTAATTCAATCGACCTAATTTAGGGGTTATTCGTAAACAATAATTCAAAATTTATAGTAAGAGTAAATCAATAATATATGAAGATTTGATGAAGTTGCCTAAAAACTATTGCAAATTTCTAAGTAATAATGCAATTATTGATTTAAGTTCCATAAAATAATTGTCTGTACTCATAACTTCGGGCATTAAACTATAAAATGTTCCCGAATATCTTCCATTGTTAGAAACTACATACAACTTAAATATTCATGTTTGAGTTGTATGTAAAAAATCTGTAGAACTAGGTGAATAGTAATCTGAATAAGAGTTGTAGACTGTTTATCTATGCTGATATTTTTAAAAAATATTTGATAATTACTACAGTTGGAGTGGTTTGACGAAGTAGTATTATACTTTGGTAATATTTTGGGAATTATCAGTAATAACACAGAAAAATGTTAAAAAAATTATACTTTGGTAATCTTAGACAATATTAGCTCATAAAGCTGTAAGTACAAACAACTAATATAAATTATAACTGATAAAGTTGAAAAATCTACTTATTTGAAAGGTACATAACTAATGAAAAATTATCAGGGCAAAAGTAAAAATACTAATACAAATGTATTAGGAAACATAATTAAATTAACTGTACAATCAAGTTTTGCAGTGGCCGTGATGGGAGCACCAGGTACAGCAGCTAATTTTAGTATCACACAAGTAGGTACTAACTCTAGTGATATATTTGATGATGGTGCCGCTCTTCATACAGCTTACGATCCAACGAGCAAAAATTTATTTAAGATTAATGGCAGTAATAAGAGTTTGGATATCTTTAATCTTGAAGACCTCAGTGGTATAGAGGAGACACTAGATAGTATATCTTTAGAAGGATTATTTGGTGACTTTGTTGTTGGTGGAATTAATGATGTTGCTTATAGTAATAGTACCTTTGCTGTTGCTATCGATAATGATACAGTCACAGATGATGGAATAGTTGCATTCTTTGATCCTTATGGAGAACTGATAAATCAAGTAACAGTTGGTGCTTTACCTGATTCTCTAACCTTTACACCAGATGGTAGTAAATTATTGGTGGCTAATGAAGGTGAGCCAAACAATGAATACACAATAGATCCAGAAGGCTCTGTTAGTATAATAGATATGTTGGATGGTGCAGCAAATCTCACCCAGGATAATGTAAGATTTGCAGGCTTTCAAGCTTTTAATGATAAAGTAGATGAACTAAAAGCAGAAGGTGTGCGGATATTTGGCCCTAATGCTACAGTAGCTCAAGATTTGGAACCAGAGGCGATCGCTATTTCGGAAGATGGAGAAACAGCTTGGGTAACATTACAAGAAAATAATGCTTTAGGTATACTTGATATTACCACTGGTGAGTTTACTGATATTGTTGCTCTTGGTTTTAAAGATCATAGTCTACCTGATAATGGGATAGATGGTAGCGATAAAGATGATGCAATTAATATTCAAAACTATCCTGTATTTGGGATGTATCAACCAGATGAAGTTGTTGCTTATAAAGTAGGGGATGAAACTTACTTAGTGACAGCTAATGAAGGTGATAGTCGTGAATATACATTTGACGATGATAATGGTGAAGAACAAAAAGCTTTTGTAGAAGAAACAGAAGTAGCAGATGTGGTACTAGATCCAACAGCTTTCCCAAATGCTAGCACACTCCAACAAGAGGATGTTATAGGGCGTTTGGAAATCACAAATACCATGGGTGATACAGATGGTGATGGTGACTTCGATGAACTATACGCTTTTGGTGGTCGTTCCTTCTCTATTTGGAATGAACACGGAGCGTTAGTTTTTGACAGTGGGGATGATTTTGAACAAATAACTGCTAAGTTATTTCCAGATTTCTTCAACTCCAATAATGATGACAATGACTCCTTTGATAATCGAAGCGATAATAAAGGTCCTGAACCAGAAGGTGTTGCTATTGGTGAGGTAGATGGTCGTACCTTAGCCTTTATTGGTTTAGAACGGATTGGCGGTTTTATGACCTACGATGTTAGTAACCAATTAGCTCCTAAGTTTATTAGCTACACAACTAACCGTGACTTTGATGGAGATCCCGAAACTGGTACTGCTGGAGATTTAGGAATAGAAGGGTTAACATTTATTAGTGCCAAAGAAAGTCCCAATGGTGTAGCCTTATTAGTAACAGCCAATGAGGTTAGTGGTACAACTACCATTTATCAAATTGAGCCAGTACCTGAACCAGGTACAATTTTTGGTTTATTGGCATTTGGAGCTGCTGGAAAATTATTGTTGAAGCGCAAGAGCAAAACAATTCAAGAGCCAGAAAAAGCTTAAGGATATTGATTAGAAATTTCCATTTCAAATAGAATTAAAAAAGCATTGCTGTTTTCTAGAAGAAATAAATTCAGCAGTGCTTTTTTATAGCAACATCCATATAATGAAAGTTTTTGTTTGTAGTATTGCTCTAGCCCATTATACTTAGGGCTAGAGCAATACTACAAGCTTGAATCATCAACTGTAAGGAGGTTCCATGGAACGTCCCTACAAAGTTTTCGTTGTGACGATGTGGTCTACCCACATGAAAAGCACCGTAATTAAGGATTATCAAAATTAGTCGATCCGTTATAGCCTGATAACTTGGCTAAATTCTCTAAAGAAACTACACCCTCGTAAGACTTACCACCGATATCCCAACTTGGATATGCTTTAATACCTGCTGCAACACATAAGTTAGGTTGAGGATTTTTGCCTTTAGGATCGCACTCAATATAGTTTAGTTTACTAACAGCTTCTTGACCAAATAATTTCTTTTGATCCTGACAATGACTGCACCAATAAGCACCATACATTTTTGCACCTACTGCTGTTAAATGTTCTGCTAATGCAACTTTTGCCGGAGTGGAAGTAGTTGTAATTCCATAGACATTTGGTTCGCTAGCAGAAGTGCTATGAATTGGAGAATAAACTGCAAATGTTCCTACCATAGTAATCATTCCGACTATGATAGCGGTAAATATTAACTGTCCAATGTCTTCCCAATTACGACCAATTAATGCCAAGATAAATAGAGACAGAGAACAAACAGCCGAACCAATGCAATAAAGACAAAGAGCTTTAATCTCAAATGCCATTATGTACATTAGATAGCTACTGAAGATGGTCATGGATACACCACCCACAAACATTAATAACCAACTCCAGTTTTCTAGTTGTGAGCGTAATTCCTTTTGTGAGTCTTGGTTAATTAACCAAGGAGCGATCGCCATTGTTCCCATACCAGCATAAGCTAAAAAGCCAAACAGAGCTAGAGGTAAGCCTAAAACAGTAGCATAAGGGCTATTAAGTACGTTATCACAACCTTCCACAGGGCAAATAACTGTTCCCCCTGTTAATCTTTCTATAAGAATATAGGCTGTAATTACAGCACCTACTGCTGCGATACCAGCAATAATAAAACGTGAATTACGATAGATCCAGGGTTTAGAGCGTTTACTACGCATTTGTGTCTCCTAATTTAATATAGTTTATGTTGATATGATTGACTATCCTATAAACTGGAAAGTCCAAAATAGAGTTCTATAGTAAGATATTTTATCCATAATCTATCAAACCTAGAGATTTTATTACTATTGAGCTAGGTGGGGATAAATAAGGGCAACAAGTGTGGGGCGGGTTTTTAGGACTAAATCTGAAGTATCAAGGCTTTCGGCTAAACCCACCCCTACTATTTCATATATTGCCATCTTACTTTTGACTTTTGACTTTTGACTTATAACTTCGTTAAGGCCAGCAGGACACTCCATCTACTTTGCTAGAACTTTACATTAGCAGTAGATTTATGAGACGTTTCTCTGACTGTTGTAGAAAGCATAGTTTTAGTAATAGGTTAATACGATTAGCCTGTTTACATAAAAATGATGTATTCCTAGCTATAGGTTAGCTCAAGTCTGTTTAATTAGTTATCAAAACACTTTCTTTCTCTTCTATTAGGTAAGTCTTTTGACTCTTTGGATTAGTAATAATTAATATTCATAAAATTCTGATTGATATTGCAAGTTAAATGTTTAGTAATTGTGCATATTTATCAGAGATAATTTTTTAGAGAAATAGTTATATTTAACTCTTGACAATATTAAGTGCATACCTGTAAAATACTACTTAAATTACTGGCAAAATGTCGAATTTAATTATATCATAAATTCTGAGATTTTTTGAATTAATTTTTATTAATACTGAAACGGTAGTACCTAACATTAATAATCTCGATCTTTGAGTGAGAATTTATACTTAAAAAAGCGAATTATCATCCATAAAATTGAAGAAAAAGTTGTAAATAGTATAGTAGTTAACAATAAAAAATATTTACTTAGAGATATAAAATAATTATAGATAGTAAATGACTATCCCAACAGCAAACCTATTACAGGAGATTATAATGAAAAGGTACTTCACCCTATCTGTACTAGCTTCTCTAGGTATTTTCTTACAAGCAGGATCGGCTAACGATCAATATACATGTGACTTTAGATATAAAGTTGGTAATCAAGGTTGGGTTGAAGATAGTGCCAGTGGAACAACTCGTTCTTTAGCTAAAGGTTCAGTTGCAAGCTTCCTAGAAAATAAAGAAGCTCAAGCTAATAGATCCGGCAAAGATTTTGATTCAGCTCAACTATTTTGTAGAGAGGTACTTGGGGATTAATTTAATAGTATAATCTGTTAAATAAAATTCTAAGTATTCTATAAGCTTTTGAAGCTTAAAATAGTTGAAGTTTTGCTAAACTTTGAGTTAGTTTCATAATGAAAATAGATGCAAACTTCAAGAGTAGTTGCTATTGATACGAGTTCCCGTTTTTCAAGGGGAACTTTTTTTTGTCTGAAAATTTGAGTTATTGCTATGGATGATCATATCAATAGTATGATAATTGACAATTACTGATATAGCGCTACTTGAATCGGGAATAGGGAATAGGGAATAGGGAACAGTATACTGTTAAAGGGTTCCATGATTTATAACTGTCCTAACCTGAATGCGTAGTGTTATACGATCTCCAAAAATAAACTATGTCTGAAAGTCAACTATTGTTAGTACCGGGTACTCTCTGGGAAAGACTCAAAGAGCAAACTGAATATGCTCTAGAATGTGGCGCACTCCAACCGATACCCACAGAATATGAGTTTGTACAACAGGATAATATTCGGTTCCTGGTGCGCATTTTGTCTAATTTATCGCGCAAAGATGAAGCTAGAAAACAGCAGGAAAAAAAGAAGGTTGTCACTGGTAAAGATTTTAACCCTTTTTTACCTTATGAGGAGGATTTATTTGTTGCTGATATCTCTACAACTCATTTGTGTCTGTTGAATAAATATAATGTTGTCGATCATCATCTACTTATTGTCACTAGAGAATTTGAGGAACAAGAAAATTTACTTAATTTGCAAGATTTTCAAGCTTTGGGTAGCTGTATGGGGGAGTTTGAAGGTTTAGCTTTTTATAACGGTGGGAAAATTGCGGGTGCGAGTCAACGTCATAAACATCTGCAAATAGTTCCTCTGCCGATGGTGCCAGATGGAGAAAAAATACCGATAGATAGAGCGATCGCTACTGCTACGTTTGATCATGGGATAGGTGTTACGTCTTGGTTTCCTTTTCGACACGCTATAGCTAAGTTAGATGTTGGTTGGGTAAATTCTCCGGTTGAGTCTGCTGCTGAGATACTAAAATCTTATTTGACTTTGCTGGGAGCAGTTGGTATAGAAGGTAGTGATGGGATGAGTGGGAAACAGTCTGGTAATTATAATCTTTTGGTGACGCGAGAATGGATGTTAGTTGTGCCGCGATATTATGAAGATTTTCAGTCTATTTCTGTGAATAGTTTGGGTTTTGCAGGTGCTTTGTTGGTAAAAAATCAGGAGCAAATGAATATTATTAAGGAGCAGAAACCTTTAACTATTCTGCGCCATGTTGCTGCTTAGTAATGACAATATTGGAGTATTTATTTACAGCGGTTTTCATTTCAGTAGATTACAGTAGGGGCGTTTGCGGAGCATGACCTTAGGAAATGGCCATTCGCCCCTACAAGGTTTTGGTTATGGCAATGTGGTTCATCAATTTGAAAAGCACTGTAATCTGTTATTGGAATTCCAGTAGTGAACCGAAACAGCTAAAATAGTGCAATGGTAGGGGCGGGTTTTAGCTAGAATTTTCATACTTACTCTCAGATTTATACAAACCCGCCCCTAGAACTAGGACGTTGCATTATATCATTGGGGGCGGGTTTATCTAATTAAATGTGAAAACTTATGAATTTAACGGGGAACCCGCCCCTACTATTGCTACATTTTACCAGATAATTAATACATCTAAGTCATTGCGACTGGAACGGAGTGGAAGGTTTGCGGAGCATTCCGGAACGGATAGCAATCTCAGTCTAGTAGGGTGCGTTTAGCGTTCCGCACAACTTCGTTAACGCTACGCGACATGAAAATGAAATGTAACGCACCATTTTTAATGAGCCGGGTATTACCATTCTGGTGCGTTACGACGGATTGTTCAATATCTGATAATACCGAGTAATTAATGCCATCTAACACACCCTACAAACTGACTTTGGGGGGCGGGTTTATCTAATTAAATGTGAAAACTCATAAATTGAAAGGGGAACCCGCCACTACGAACCTAACCAACTGGGGGCGGGTTTATCTAATTAAATGTGAAAACTCATAAATTGAAAGGGGAACCCGCCCCTACGAACCTAATTTTTCAGCTCCTCCAATACCTCGGAAGTAATCGGATTTTCTCCCTTTTTCAAAGTATCTATCCAACCTTTATAGGGGTTTTCACAAAGGTAGACTACAAAAATTCTTCCTTTAAACCCAAATCTCTGTACTCTAAAAAACATGAAAACTGCTATAAAAAGAATTTCTTAGCCACAATTTATAGGTCTGTTTCTTTGTCTTTTGTATCAGGAGCGAGGTCAAGTTCTGGTGATAATTCTTGGGCTTCTTTCAAGATAGAAATTGCTCCTTCTATATTTCCCTGTTTTGCTAATTTTTTACCCTTTTCTAATTCGCCAGAAGTAGCAAAAAAATTTGCCACAAGTTCAGGGTCTGTTTCTATAGTTTCTGTATCAGGGTTGAGGTCAATTTCCGGTTCCAATTTTTGGGCGCGTTTAAAGATAGAAATTGCTGTTTTTATGTTTTCTTTTTCTCCTGTTTTTGCTAGATTTTTAGCTTCTGCAATTAAACTAGGATGAACGGGAAGTTCATTGCAAGTTCTCTCATATTTATCAAAGTTACTGTTCATGTACTGCCGCCACTCCTCTGCTGTTAAATTCCGACCAAGACGGCGACAAGCTTCTGCAATTAAATCTTGTGGCCTTACCCAATGGATGCGGGCAGTTTTGTCATTACTTGCGGTCGCAATTATATTCCCGTTTTGGCTAAAGGCGACTGCTCTTACCTCTCCTTGGTGGTTCAAGGTAGCAACTTGTTGGCCAGTGTTCGTATCCCAGAGGCGGGCGGTATTGTCAGCACTGCCTGTAGCAATAGTCCTCCCGTTTTGGCTGAAGGCTACCGATCTTACTGTGCCCTGGTGGAGTAGGGTCGCGAGTTGTTTGCCAGTATTGGCATCCCAGAGGCGGGCAGTTTTGTCAGCACTTGCGGTGGCAACGAGGTTCCTTTTGCGACTAAAGGCTACTGCTATTACTTCTCCTTGGTGGTTCAGGGTAGCGAGTTGTTTACCAGTTTTCGTATTCCAGAGACGGGCAGTATTGTCATTACTTGCTGTGGCAATGGTCTTGCCGTTGTGGCTAAAGGTTACTGCTATTACTTCTCCTTGGTGGTTCAGGGTAGCGAGTTGTTTACCAGTTTTC
>NZ_JBNHEQ010000004.1:0-8375 GCF_050016015.1 Dapis hubbardiae BLCC-M172 | reverse complement strand
GTATTCCAGATGCGGGCAGTATTGTCAGCACTGCCTGTAGCAATAGTCTTCCCGTTGCGACTAAAGGCTACTGCTGTTACTTCTCCTTGGTGGTTCAGGGTAGCAAGTTGTTCGCCAGTTTTCGTATTCCAGAGACGGGCGGTATTGTCATTACTTGCTGTGGCAATAGTTTTCCCATCCTTGCTCAAGGCTACTGCTATTACTTCTCCTTCATGGTTGAGGGTAACGATGGCTTTGCCGGTAGCAGCATCCCAGAGACGGGCGGTATTGTCAGCACTTGCAGTAGCAATGGTTTTCCCATCCTTGCTCAAGGCTACTGCTGTTACTTCTCCTTGGTGAAGTAGGGTAGCGAGTTGTTTACCAGTTTTCGTATTCCAGAGACGGGCGGTATTGTCATTACTTGCTGTGGCAATGGTTTTGCCGTCCTGGCTCAATGCTACTGCTCTTACCCAAGACTCATGCTTGAGGGTAGTAGCTTTTTTAGAGAGATTAGCATCCCAGATGCGGACAGTTTTGTCATAACTTGCTGTTACAATAGTTTGCTCATCCTCGCTAAAGACTATTGCATTTACCGTGTCTTGGTGATTGAAGGAAGCGACTTGTTTGCCGCTGTTGGTATCCCAAAGGCGAGCTGTATTGTTATCACTCGCAGTAGCAATGGTTTTGCCGTCGGGGCTAAAGGTTACTGCTTTTACCTTATACTGGTGGGGTAGGATAGCTATTTCTTGGCCAGTGCAGATATCCCAGATGCGAGCTGTATTGTTATCACTGGCAGTAGCAATGGTTTTGCTATTGGGGCTAAAGGCTAATGCTATTATCTTATCCTGGTGCTTTAGGGTAATGATTTCTTTAGAGGTTCTGGTATCCCAGATGCCAACGGTATGATCATCACTGGCAGTCGCAATCCTTTTCCCATCAGGGCTAAAGACTAATTTATGTACCCTGGCCTTGTAGTTAAGGGTAGCAAATTCTTTGCCTGTGGTAGTATCCCAGAAGCGGGTGATTTGGTCATCACTGGCAGTAGCAATGGCTGTACCGTCTGGGCTAAAGGCTAGTGCATTTACCGGGAAATAGTGGACTAGGGTAGAGATGGCATTACCGGTGGTAGTATCCCAGAGGCGGACAATATTGTCGTCACTGGCAGTAGCAATGATCTTACCGTTGGGGCTAAATGCTAGTGCATTTACTCCAGAGTGATGGAGTAGGGTAGCGATGGCATTGCCTGTGGCAGCATCCCAGAGGCGGGCAACTTTATCTTCACTTTTTGTAGCAAGAGTTTTGCCGTCCTGGCTCAATGCTACTTTTATTACCTTATCCTGGTAGTTGAGGGTAGCGACCTCTTTGCCAGTGTCTCCATTCCAGAGGTGGGTGGTATTTTCATCACTTGCAGTAGCAAGAGTTTTGCCGTCCTGGCTCAATGCTAGTGCTGTTACCGCGCTCTGGTGGTTGAGGGTATGCAGATGATCTGGTAGTTGACTTAGGGCTTTGCGAATAGCTCCATCGGCTGCATTTTTGGGGATATCTAAGGACTGACCACCTAAGAATTTCTTGACAGCTCTATTCCACCATACATACCGATTTTTTTGCAGCTCTTGGACTTTATATATTGACTGGAGTCCTAACAAAGTACCTCGATCGTACCAGTTCCAGTTAGCAATAGCCACTTCTGCTTCTGCTGCCATCTGACGAGCAAAGGATGCTTCACTATTATGTCTAGCTATCCTTTGTTGTATCAAAGCAAAAGCAGATACCCCACTCATAAACAGCAAAGAAATAGCCAAAATTTGATTCCGTCTTTGAGCTAACCTCCTGGCTTTTTGCTCCTGTTTAAACTCCCTTTTTTTCCGTTCTTTCCCTTCAATTTCCCAACGATTTCTTAACTCCTGACTTGCTTTGACAAACTCATAAGCAAATCCATCCAACAAACCCATATCCCCATAGTTTTCCAAATATTCTTCTGCCTTCATTAACTGCCCTTCTCGCCATAACCAATCATCTTTTTTATTATGTTTTTCCCATTCCGTTGCATCACCTTCTATCTTCCTTACCAAAGGCAAAACTTCTTGATATTCTTCAACCCATTCCCTCAAAGTTTTCCAACTTCTGATTAAATCTTCGTGAATAATATCTAATAATGTTCCTATCTCTGACTTATCTATAGTAATTAACCGATTATTAGGGTTAGCTAATTTATCACTTACCTTTAACAACATCTCTAAACTATGTTGTTCATTAGGCAAATTTTCTAATATTACTCTGCGACGGGTATCTGTTATTTTTCCCGAATTTATTTGCTTTTCCCCAGGCTGTACTAATTCTAAAAATATCCGCTTCGCAACTGACTTTTCCTCTTGAGTTAGACTCTCAAAAACTTCATTAGCTCGCTTCGTCAAAGTACCTTGAATTCCACCAAACTTTCTATAAGTTGCCAGAGTTAAATATTTAGTTTTTTCTTCTCCTTGAGTGGCATCTTTCCACAGTGCATCTAGAGTATATTGGAGAAGAGGTAAACTACCTGGATTACGTAAAAAGTCTTCTGTCATTTGAGCAACTAATCCTGGTTGTACTCCCATCCCTACTAATTCAGCAGGCTCTTTTATTGCTTCCTCTATTTCTTCTTTTTCCAGAGGGGTTACTAAGAATTGATTTTCTTTAATTTGAGTTGCTAATCCTGGATATTTTGAACATTGGTCGAGAAAGTCTGCCCGCATTCCTAAGATTAAGCAAAATTTCTTTTGAATGGCTTCATTTCCTATTGCTGCCAAGAAGCAATCAAAAAATTCCTGTCGTTTTTCGTGAGTTTCACAGAGGGTAAAAGATTCTTCAAATTGGTCGATTACCATGATGACTCTTTCTGCTTCTGCTGACTGAATAAAGTCGATTAATTTTTCGCTTAAATTCTCTGGATTTTCCCCTTCTATATTAATTGCCTTTTGCAGATTTTCCAGAGGAGATGTAGTCGGTGTAAAAGGATCTAGATATTGCCACCTGTCACTTCCCGATGTTTTTTGCCCCCGCTTCAGTTGATATAATAAACCTGCTCTTAATAAGGATGATTTTCCACTACCGGATGCTCCTAATATGGCGACAAAATTATTGGTTCTTACTTGGTTAATTAATTCATCTGTTAATCTGGTTCGACCATGAAAAAATACTGCATCTTCTTCCTTTTCTGTGAAATAAGATAAAGCACGATAAGGAGGAGTATTTTTCCAACGTTCATCTACAGGTTGAGTCGGACTATTCGTAGTTAAAATAATTGCATTTCCTGAATTATGAAATACAGGAGCTTGAGCAGTATCGAGCATATTCTTTTTAATAGAATCTGCTAATATATAGTTAGTTATCCAACCATCTATGGAATTTTCTGGATTTAAACCTTTGAGTAATCTTGCGGTAAAAACTCCTTGTTCTCCATCTATTTGTTCTACACTTGTTTCAAAGGAACGAGCAGCAGTAATAAAACAACGACTTACTTTTTTTCCTGTACCAGGGTCTGCTTCTTGAAAGTTTAAAAATTCTCCACTAAAACAACAGTCTAACCAAACTATTTGTGTTTTGACAGGACTTTTTTGTAATAGCTCTTTTAACCAATTTAAAGATATGCCATATTTCTCGTTTTTTAGTTGAGCATCACTTGTGGCTAAAAATCCTTCTTGAATGCCTCCTTTTTCTTTCAAATAACCATGTCCGGCAAAGAAGAGTAAAGCCACATCAGGAACTTCATTTTTTGATGGAGGATTAAATAAATTAATAATTCTTTTTTCCAGGTCATTAATTTTGACAAGACCATTTGGAACAAATCTAGCTTGACCTTCTTGGTTGTAATTTTTAGGTAAACGTTGTACATGAAACTTGCCGTATTTTTCTAACATTTCGGCAATAGCTTCAGCATCTTTTACGGGTGCTTTAAGGTTTAAATCTCCTGGTTTCTTTTTTTTGAGGAATGGATAAGAATTAATGCCAACGACTAATGCTTCTCTGTTCATAATTATTAATTATATTGACTATTTAAAATGTTGATAAAAAAAATTACAGTATTTTTCAGGTGATTGAGGTCAAGTTTTAAGGCCAAATCTACCCTGAAAAAGAGGTAATTTAGGTAAATTTATCTATAATATATTAATAAACTAACTAGATTATACCCTACTCAAGAAGATGAGGACTGGTCAGAAATCAAATATGTCAGAACTTAAGGAACGGCAGTAAATATACAGTTTTTTTCTTGTTGTCTGTTGCCTGTTGCCTGTTGCCTGTTGCTTATTGCCTGTTGTCTGTTGTTTGTTGTTTGTTGTTTGTTGCCTATTACCTATTACCTGTTGCCTGTTGTCTGTTGCATAAGTTACAATATCTCACAATGCAGATCAGATTGCTATCTTAAACAAGAATATAATCAAGATCAATAACTAAAGTTATCTAAAACTAGAGAACAAATAAAGTACAAATCAAGGAGACACAAAATGAATGATTCAGCGAACAAATTTTTATTATCCATGTTACTAGCAATCAAAGAGTCAGATACTCCCCTAAGTTCAGAAGAAAAAGAAAACCTTTATATTGCGGGTCAACAATTATCCCTTGACCCTACAGCTTGGGAAGAAGATATTCAACCAAGTCTAATGGAAATAATTAACAATAACCCATCTCTCAATACAGTTTTTCAAAATATTAATTCAAAGCTAGAAAAAATTGATGAGATGCCTCAAGATTTAATCCTTAATACTGAAGATGTGAAAACAGTTACCCCGACGGAGGAAAATCAACCCCTAGAACGTCCTATTCCTGATGTAGATATGTCTGATTTGGAAAGTAATGAAATTACCAATGCAGCTATCCAAATTATCTCATCACCAGAGCCATCAGAAACAGTTCAAAAAATTAGTAAGTTTGATAAATTAATGAATTTAATTGGTCAAGATTAGTTAGACTATAAATAATTTTTTTAGGGTGGGTTAGGTGGATAAAATTCAGATAAAATTATGTAATTTGATGCCTATCCACTCTAACCCATAAATCATTGTTTTAGATGATATTAATCAGGACTTACGCACGGACACTATCTGTAAGGGCAATTCATGTTTGCGGAGCATTCCGTAGGAAATTGCCCCTACAAAAAACACAATTTACATATATTTTGCGTAAGTTTTGTTAATAACTAAAATAATGAGTGATAACTGATAACTGAAATGACTGATAATTGAAATGACTGATATTATTAATCCTACCATTGACTTATTTCTCTATGACTTGAGAAACAGTCTCGGTGATGATGAGCAAGACATAGAACAAAAACGACAATATTTTTATCAAAAATTCCATCCAACTGTTCAAGAAAAATTAAAACGAGACGGACAAGAAAACAATAAAGGTATAGAAGTAGAATATATTCAGCTACTCAAATCTACTTATGCTTTCTTTCCTGATAGTTCTGGAGAAGATGGTTATTACTACCCAGTAAGATTGGGAGATAGTTATGGACTATTATTAGAAGTTGCTACACCAGACACAAAAACACCAGAATATTTTGCTGAATTAAGAGCAAAAATCCAACAAAAATTAGGAGAGAATATTGCCACATTAGGTCAGACTTGGATGTTATCTGCCTATCTACCAGACTCCTCAGAAACAACTCCAGAAGAAATAGAAAAAATTGCCAAAAAATGTTACAACGCAATTTTTCCCAATGCCCAAAAAAGAGTAGAATTCGATGGCAAAGGTGAATTTATCGGAGCCACAATTTTTGAAGAATCTATTAATAGTTTAAAACAGCAGACTGTAAAATTAGCAGACAAAGAAATTATTACCGTTGTTCAAAATCAACATATTATTATTGCTATCTATCCAGACGAAGCAACATTCAACAAATTAAGTGGATTCTATATAGACTGGATGCGCTTATTTTATTCTCACCATAAAATTGTTTGGGCTTACGCTCAAACTCGGATTTTAAGTAATATAATTAAAGATAAATTTAGTAAAATTCAGACAAAAATTGAATCTTTAGAAGCAAAGATTAGTCAAGAAAATAGACAAGGTAATAAGTTGGAAGAAATTAGTGATGCTCTGAGTCAATTTCAAATTATGATCAATCAATATACCCAAAATCTGAACAATTTAAAATTTTAACAAGGCACAATAGAAATAAATTTAAGTAATTACGATAAAAGAGTACAAACTCTCCAGAAAAAAGCTAGAGAAAAAGTCACTATAAATAAAACCGAAATCGCATTTTTTGAAGATTTTAGTCAATTAGTCAACGAAAAATATCTTTTGCAAATTACACGAGATTTACAAAATTTTGACCAGGGATTGCTATTATTAGAAGGTAATATTAACGCTGTTCGTAGTCAAGTAGAAATAGAAAAAGCTAAGAGCGATCATAACTTTCAAGAATTAATTGCTGTGGGAGGTACAGGTGTAGCTTTTGTTAGTTTTATCGGTGATGATGCTGAAAAAGAATGTAAATTAATTATCCCTAAAAATTATCATGGTTCGGTTTGTGACAATATATTGATATTCAAATTAATGATACTTTTAACTACCAGTATATTTGTTTGGTTTTTCAGAAAATATATATTAAAGCGATCGTAAATTAGTTTGACTTTTTCCCTATTAAAAAAGTTAGAAGTTAGAAGTCATAATTAGGGCTTGCTGAATCAATATCAAACCATTTGCAGATAAAGATTTTAGGCTTTTTAGGTATCAAAAAGTGCTAGATTTTTGACCCCTCATGTTCAAAAATTAAGTATTTTGGGCAGACTATGGGAGAAAAATCAAAGGACTATTCTTCCTCCTACCTCCTCTATAATTCCAACTTTTCCTGTACGGGTGATTTGCGTAATTAGGAGCATTCCGGAACGGAAATCACCCCTACGACTCCTGACTCCTACCCTCACAAAAAGACTTTTTCAGCAAACCCTAATTATATCATGTCCGGTAGCATCGGTATTGTATAGCAAAGGTAGGGAACACTTAACTGGGAACAGGGAGGAAGAAGCTTTAAGAGAAGGAAAAACTTTATATGGCGGTAGATATTTTCCCAACTTTTACACGCTCCGATACCAACGGACATGATATTATCTGGATTCTATATCACTTGGAATTATGATGCTACCAGACATGATATCACTTAAGATTAACAGAAGGATGAACGGGAAGATTTTCGCAACTTTTCTGATATGTCTCCAAGTTGCTGTTTATATACTGCTTCCATTCCTCTGCTGTTAAATTTCGAGGGAGACGGCGACAAGCTTCTGCAATTAAATCTACTTTCATTACCTCATAGAGGTGGGCAGTTTTGTCCCAACTTGCAGTAGCAATAGTCTTGTCGTCGGGACTGAATGCTACTGTCCATACCCTATCCTGGTGGTTGAAGGTAGCGATGACTTCGTGGGTGTCCATATCCCAGAGACGGGCGGTATTGTCATTACTTGCTGTCGCAATGGTTTTGCCCTTGGGGCTAAAGGCTACTGCATTTACCCCGCCCTGGTGCTTGAGAGTCACTAATTGTTTGCCAGTGGTAGCATCCCAGAGGCGGGCGGTTTGGTCATAACTTGCTGTCGCAATAGTTTTACCATCGGGACTAAAGACTACTGCCCTTACTGAGTCGTTGTGTTTGAGGGTAGCTAATTCTTTGCCAGTGGTAGAATCCCACAGGCGGGCGGTTTGGTCATCACTTGCAGTAGCCATGGTTTGCCCGTTAGGACTAAAGGCTACTGCCCTTACTGAGTCGTTGTGTTTGAGGGTAGCTAATTCTTTGCCGGTGGTAGCATCCCAGAGACGGGCGGTATTGTCATCACTTGCAGTAGCAATGGTTTTGCTATCAGGACTAAAGGCTACTGCCCTTACTGAGTCCTGGTGTTCGAGAACAGCTAATTCTTTGCCGGTGGTAGCATCCCAGAGGCGGGCAATATTGTCATTACTTGCGGTGGCAATGGTTTTGCCGTTAGGACTAAAGGCTACTGCATTTACCCCGCCTTGGTGGTTTAGGGTAGCTAATTCTTTGCCGGTGGTAGCATCCCAGAGGCGGGCAATATTGTCATAACTTGCGGTGGCAATGGTTTTGCCGTTAGGACTAAAGGCTACTGCATTTACCCCGCCTTGATGGTTGAGGGTAGCGAATTCTTTGCCGATGGTAGCATCCCAGAGGAGGGCGGTATTATCATAACTTGCAGTAGCAATGGTTTTGCCGTTAGGACTAAAGGCTACAGCTCTTACGGTGTTCTGGTGGTTGAGAGTCGCTAATTCTTTGCCGATGGTAGCATCCCAGAGGAGGGCGGTTTGGTCATTACTTGCGGTCGCAATGATTTTGCCGTTGGGGCTAAAGGCTACTGCATTTACCCCGCCTTGGTGGTTTAGGGTAGCTAATTCTTTGC
>NZ_JBNHEQ010000003.1:13191-20430 GCF_050016015.1 Dapis hubbardiae BLCC-M172 | reverse complement strand
TTCATTGTTTCTCCTTGATCATGAGAGGCTTTAAACCTTAATTATTCGGTAAAAATCCATCAGTTAACCCTTAATAATCTATCGAATTACATCGTTTATTACAAAGCTGTTTGCGCAGCATGACCTAGGAAGAGCTGACCGCTAATAGCTGTTTGCGCAGCATTCCGCAGGAAATGCTTACATTACCCAATTATTAATAATTAATAATTAATAATTAAATAATTCTGGTTTAAAACCTCCCCTTTTAAGGGCAGGGCTGTTTCATTCTTGGTTAAGACAGAAGGGGAGCAGGGGAGCAGGGAGCAGGGGAGAATTTTCCACGCTTTACCCTAGATTTTCCCCAAATTTATCAATTATTCTTAAAGGTTAAAAATACGAATTGTTGTTATTTGAGGGAATTGAACCAGATATTTAGACAGAGTTTAATGACACTCCGAAGCTGAAAAATCGGCACTGATATGGCTAATTTCTCTATTTTCTGATCCTAAACATCTCTAGTTCTCCTTAAATTGTTAACTCATTTAGGCTTTGAAACAGCCCTGCCCCTTGGATAGGGGAAAAAAGCGGTCGTTTCGGCGCTTGAGCCGACATGAATGCGGAGCATGACCTAGGATGGGATGGCGTTTTGCTTCGCAACATATAAAGCAAAGCGGGTCCGTAGGAGCGGGTCTCCCGAAGAGTGCAGAGCCACTCCGAAGTGAGCCATATCCAATCGACCAAGAAAAGAAATAATATTTCCTGATCTTCAATCTGATGGTTTTAACCAGAGGTAATTATCAATTATCAATTAATGAAACATCTATACAAACTTAATTTTTATAATTATAAATAACACAGAGAATCGGAATAGGTAAACAATTTTGCTTAGGTACTTACTAATTTAATAAGTGTTTGTAAAAAATAGTATAAGTAAGCAAGAGGTAAGAAGGAAGAAGGCTTTATTTATCTAGGATAGAAGGAATAAATATTGAAAAAAAGGGGAAATAATAGAACTAGCTGTCTCAAATGAATTGTAGCAGATATTTTTCAGCATCTGCGTTCGAGATTCTATTTTTGTCGCCTTCTTTTTTCATGCTT
Organism: Dapis hubbardiae BLCC-M172; assembly: GCF_050016015.1. Taxonomy (NCBI): domain Bacteria; kingdom Bacillati; phylum Cyanobacteriota; class Cyanophyceae; order Oscillatoriales; family Microcoleaceae; genus Dapis; species Dapis hubbardiae. The sequence continues at coordinate 19,353 of NZ_JBNHEQ010000003.1, read as the reverse complement.
AGTGTGAAAAAATACCGTACATCATTCATAATAAAAGTGCTATAACTTTTTTGAATTCTTCTCGATCAAAAAAATCATCTTTTGATAAAAGATAATGCTAAATCGACTGAATAGACGGAAATTTTTAATCAATAACGCTCTAGGTATAACCTCAGCTTTACTACTCAAAGCTTGCCAGAATCAGAATGATTTAACATCAAAAAATGAACCAGAAATTATCAAAGTCGGTATATTACATTCATTAACAGGCACAATGGCAATTAGTGAAAAAAATGTTGTAGATGCCGAATTATTAGCAATTGAAGAAATTAACAAATTAGGAGGTGTATTAGGAAAAATAATCGAACCAATTATAGAAGATGGAGCTTCAGATTGGCCAATGTTTGCTGAAAAAGCAACTAAATTAATTAAAGAAGATCGAGTAGTAACAGTATTTGGTTGTTGGACATCAGCTAGTAGAAAAGCTGTTTTACCTGTATTTGAGTCACAAAACCATTTGCTTTGGTATCCTGTACAATATGAAGGTCAAGAATGTTCTAAAAATGTATTTTACACAGGTGCAACACCAAATCAACAGATTGAACCTGCGGTTAAATGGTTGTATGAAAATAAGGGTCAAAAATTTTTTTTAATTGGTTCTGACTATGTTTTTCCTCGGACAGCCAATGCTATAATTAAAGCCAAAATATCTAATCTTGGAGGGGAAATATTAGGAGAAAATTATATTCCTCTAGGCCGTAAAGAATTTAAAGAAATTATTGCAGAAATTATCGCCAAATTACCCAACGGTGGCGTGATATTCAATACTCTAAATGGTGACAGTAATATAGCATTTTTCCGAGAATTAAGTGCTACTGGTTTAAGACCTAATAAATATCCTGTTATGTCTGTAAGTATTGGTGAAGCTGAGGTCAAAGAAATTGGCATAGAATATCTTATTGGTCATTATGCAGCCTGGAATTATTTTATGACTGTTGATACTCCAGAAAACCAAAAATTTATCCAAAAATTCCAAGAAAAATATGGAAATAATCGAGTTATTAATGACCCAATGGAAGCTGCTTATATAATGGTTTATTTATGGAAGCAAGCAGTTGAAAAAGCAGGTACAGCGAATGATTTAGAAAAAGTAAGTCAAGCTGCTTTAGGTCAAACTTTTAATGCGCCTCAAGCAAAGGTAAAAATGGAAAATAATCATCATCTTTCTAAATATTTTAGAATCGGTGAAGTGAGAAATGATGGTTTATTTGAGATAATTTTTTCTACACCGGAAACTATTCAACCTGAACCGTGGAATGAGTTATTACCTGAGACTAATGGTAGAATTTGTCAATATTGACCAATAAATAAGCCTACAGGAGTAAAACTGTTAGTTGGACTGGTGAAATTATTAATAATTTAGGTGGCAAAAAAGTTGTTTTTGGTAGTAATGGATTTCGACTTGACCGTGATTTAAACGGCGCTCGCGGAATCTTTATTAAAAGCGTGGTAGAACATCCTTCTATCACTTTGGGAGATACCCCCTCAATAAGTTAATCTTATTGTGCATTGTTAGCTTTTGTTAACAAAATAGTATCGGCTTCAAGCCTCCTCTTGGCTGCACCATCTACTGTACAAGGTTAGGACTTACGGAAAGACCATGTATGTAGCGTTCAAAACTATAACGTTATAGTTTTTTAACTCTATATATATTATATATATAAACTATAGTACCTCTGCGTAAGTCCTCATAAAAAAGAAAATTCCAGATTTTCAAGCCTCCGACTTCAAGGGGAGGTACTGATATAAGTCATAGATTACTTTTGACTTTTGACTTACACATAGAGCTATAGAATGGTCAAATCTTTGCCCACCCAACGCTAATTTTTGGTCAATATACTTTACAATCAGCAATATAACTAAGGGAATAAAATAGGATTTCATACCATTATTGGGACAATCCAGCCTCAGCTAAGGGCCAGCCTATCAGTTATCAGTTATCAGTTATCAGTACCACTTGCTGAAACTTAGAGACTTGAAATACTGAAGTTGATTTTCTCTTGGTCGGATTAGATATGGCGAAGTCTCCTCCCCATCTCACCCTACGGGAAGCTCGGCTTTTCATGTCGGCTCAAGCGCCGAAACGACCGCTTTTTCATCCCCGATCCAAGGCGAGGCTATTGACCTTATTGTTTGGTCAAATAAATACCCTATGTGTAATACTAAAAGAGTACAATTTGTAACATCTGACAAAAGAGTTAAACATGAAAAAAGACCTCACTAAATATCGCAACTTCGGCATCTTCGCCCACGTTGACGCGGGCAAAACCACCACAACAGAAAGAATATTGAAACTAACCGGAAAAATCCATAAAATCGGTGAGGTCCACGAAGGTGCCGCGACAACAGACTTTATGGAACAGGAGCAAGAGCGGGGCATTACGATTCAGTCTGCCGCTACAAGCTGTTTCTGGAAAGATTGCCAATTAAATATTATTGATACTCCTGGCCACGTTGACTTTACCATCGAGGTATATCGTTCTCTCAAGGTACTTGATGGTGGTGTAGGTGTATTCTGTGGCTCTGGTGGTGTAGAACCCCAATCTGAAACTAACTGGCGTTATGCTAATGATTCTAAAGTTGCTCGGATTATCTATGTAAATAAGCTTGACCGGACAGGAGCAGATTTCTACAGAGTTGTCAAGCAGGTTGAAGATATACTCGCGGCCAAGCCATTAGTAATGGTATTACCAATTGGTATTGAAACTGAATTTGTGGGAGTTGTGGATCTACTAACCCGCAAGGCTTGGGTTTGGGATGATTCTGGAGACCCAACCAAATACGAGATTAAAGACATTCCAGAGAATATGACTGATGATGTCGAGAAATATCGGGAAATGTTGGTTGAAACTGCTATTGAGCAAGACGATGATGTAATGGAAAAATATCTGGAAGGAGAAGAACCAGATGTTGACACCCTGAAACGTTGTATTCGTAAGGGAACTAAGGATCTGGCTTTCTTCCCCACCTACTGTGGCTCATCTTTCAAAAATAAGGGCGTCCAGTTGGTACTTGATGCAGTTGTAGATTACTTGCCTAACCCCACTGAAATAAAACCACAACCTGAGATTGACCTAGAAGGTCACGAGACTGGTAACTTTGCCTATGTTGATCCAGAAAAGCCTCTGCGTGCTTTGGCCTTTAAAATTATGGACGATAAATATGGTGCTTTGACCTTTACTCGCATCTATTCCGGTACCTTGTCTAAAGGTGACACAATTCTCAATACTTTTACAGGTAAAACTGAGAGAGTTGGACGTTTGGTAGAAATGCACGCCGACTCCCGCGAAGAAATTGAATCTGCTCAAGCAGGGGACATTGTTGCTATTGTGGGGATGAAGAATGTGCAAACTGGCCATACTCTCTGCGACCCCAAACAACCTGCTACTTTGGAACCGATGGTGTTCCCTGACCCGGTAATTTCTATTGCTGTGGCAGCTAAGGACAAAGGTTCTGTGGAAAAACTGGGTTTGGCATTGAGTAAAATGGTTCAGGAAGACCCATCTTTCAGAGTTGAGACAGATGCTGAAAGTAACGAAACCATCATCAAGGGTATGGGTGAATTACATTTGGATATTAAAGTTGATATTCTCAAGCGGACTTATGGGGTTGATGTGGAAGTTGGTAAACCACAGGTAGCTTATCGTGAATCTATTACTAAGCGTCTTGAAGATAGTTATACTCACAAGAAGCAGTCTGGTGGTTCTGGTCAATTTGCTAAGATTGATTATGTGATGGAACCTTCTGAAACTGGTGAAGGTTTCCAGTTCGAGTCAAAGGTGACTGGTGGAAATGTTCCGAGAGAATTTTGGCCTGCTGTACAAAAGGGCTTTGAGTTTAGCTTTGAAAAGGGTATGTTAGCTGGTTATCCTTGTGTGGATATGAAGTTCACATTAACTGATGGTGCTTTCCACCCGGTTGACTCCTCAGCGATCGCTTTTGAAATTGCTGCGAAAGCTGCTTATCGTCAGTCTTTTTCTAAAGCTGCTCCTCAGTTGCTGGAACCGATAATGAAGGTTGATGTGTTTACTCCTGACGATCATGTTGGTGATGTTATTGGAGATATTAACCGTCGTCGGGGAATGATTAAGTCTCAAGATTCGACAGCAACTGGTAGTCGTATTAAAGCAGATGTGCCATTGAGTGAGATGTTTGGTTATATTGGTGACTTGCGGACTATGACTTCTGGTAGAGGTCAGTTCTCAATGGAGTTTTCCCATTATGCACCTTGTCCTAGTAATGTTGCAGAAGTGGTAATTAAGGAAGCTAAAGAGCGTCAAGAAGCTAAAGCTAAATAAGCATTCAGCAGTGAGCAGTCAGCTATCAGCTATCAGCTATTTTCGTAGGAAAAGCTGAATGCTTGGTTAATTTGAACATATACAGGGCGGAGAATTTAAGTATTGATGCCCTGTATTTTTTTATTTTTGACTGGAGAAAGGCTTTGTTGCATGAAACTATATAGGGCTTGCTGATTAAATATCAAAGCATTGACGAATAAAGGTTTGAGCAATTTTAGGTCTGGAAAAAGTACCAGCTTTTTGGTTTATAAAGCAGAAATTGTGAGCATTTTGGGTAGATTATGGCAGAAAAATCACTCTTACTATTCTTCCTCCTGCCTCCTCTATAATTCCCATTCCTCCTGACTCCTGTACGGGCGTTAACGATAGTTATGCGAAGCTAACGGCCGTTTCGCTGCGCGACATGAAACGCCCCTACGACTCCTGACTCCTACCCTTCACCCATAAGACTTTTGAGCGCAAACCCTATATAGTTGCTGCACAAGCAAGTGCATATGTACTTCACTTCTGCGCGGAAACTGCTATAACTATTGGACAATAGATGAATCAAACATCAATATAAGACAGAAAAAGGCTGAAACTTTTACCTGTAAAGGTTTTGAGATTTGGTCGGCAAACCCTAACTATTGGACAATAGATGAATAGAACATCAATAATTGCGAAATAGATCGATATAGCAGCCGCATATCAAACGCATTTGATATGTGAACCAAAGCGGAATGGATGTTCTATCCCTACTTTTATGCAACAAAGCCCTGGAGAAATGTAGTGGGTTTTATGGCGCTGTGCGCAGGCAACAGGCAACAGGCAACAGGCAACAGGGGGAATAAATTGCCGATAATATAAGACTTTTAGCTCTTTGGCCTCTCCTGCAATTTGTAAATATACCAGCGCTCATTGCTATATATCATTGATACTAAATCCGGTTTAAAAACACCAGTTTTGAACAAATGGCGAAAACCCTGTAGAGACCTTTTGTATGCAAGGTCTCTACAGGGTGGGATATAACGAGTATTTCACGAGTTATATCATGTCCGGATGATTAGGTATAAATAAAATATTTGGCGATCAAGAGGATCTATTTTAATTTTTCCCCTACTCCTCTACTCCCCTACTATCTTAAATTATAAGCGTTCAATCAGACATGGTATTACTTTGCTCGGTGCAAACATTCCCCAATTTTTATCTATAAATAGAATATTTAGTGGATGAAAACCGATTTTACAAGAGGCTTTAGCCATGAGAAAACTTTTTTTTAAAACAGACCATCCTGATGTGGCTGTTAGCTTAAATGACTTAGGTTCCCTATAGAAACCCTAACAGTATCTCCAGAAAATAGGTCCTGGTGGAGAATTAATTGATAAAAAATGGGTAATAATTGATTTGATGATGGGATGAGTGGCAGATATCTAATACACCCCATCTCCCCATCTCCCCCACTCCCCCGCTCCCCTACTCCCCTACTCTCAATCTATAATTTTAAATAGATCCCTTCAGGGGTTCTATACCATTTTCAAAGAAAATATAGTGAAGCTGAACCTCTTTTATAAGAAGCTTTAGCTATTTATAAACGTTTGTTTAAAACAGAGCATCTTGATATAGCTAATAGCTTACATAACCTTGCTCAACTCTACAATTATCAAAGAAAATATAGTGAAGCTGAACCTCTTTTACAAGAGGCTTTAGCCATGAGAAAACTTTTTTTTTCAACAGAGGATCCTGATGTGGCTGTTAGCTTAAATGACCTAGGTTCCCTATACCATTTTTCCGGAAAATATAGTGAAGCTGAACCTCTTTTACAAGAGGCTTTAGCCATGAGAAAACT
>NZ_JBNHEQ010000003.1:9292-13091 GCF_050016015.1 Dapis hubbardiae BLCC-M172 | reverse complement strand
TTTTTTTAAACAGAGTATCCTGATTAAATGACTTAGGTTCCCTATACCATTTTTCAGGAAAATATGGTGAAGTTGAACCTCTTTATCAAGAGGCTTTAGCTATTTATAAACGTTTGTTTAAAACAGAGCATCCTAATGTAACCACTATCTTAAAAAATCTAGCTTTGCTCTATGCTAAAACTAACCGCCATTAACAATATCTAGAATCTTCTAAAGAAGCTACAAAAGTAAAACATCGCTTGATGAGTCAGGAATTTTTAGGCAGTTCAGAAAATGATAGAATGCTTTTCCTAGACAAAATTAGAACGACACAATATTTCTTATTTTCCCTTGTCTATAAATACTTTTATTCCCTAGAAGAATCTCCAGAAAAATCAGATGCTATTCACACTGCTTTAGATTTAGTCTTAAAACGTAAAGCTATCAGTAACGCCGCTGATGCAGCTTTTAATGCAGCAATGAATAGGGATATTTCTGGCAAGTAATAGTGAAAAAGCTCGTTCAGAAATGATTATTGCTCCGATATTAATAGACCTCAAAAGACAAAACCAAGAACAAATAAATATTTTTTCAGGGATAGATTTTACCGTCGAACCAGAAAAAGTCTTATACCATTTCTCAAAAACTTTTCTATATTTACTTGAGCATGGGAGTAGGGGAGTAGGTAGGGACGTTTTGCTGCGCAACATGGAAAGCGGAGCATTCCGGAACGGAAAACGCATTTTTGCCTGTGCAACGTCCGTACAGAGAAGCAAACATAAGAATAATTGACATTAAACTAGCTCAAATAAGTCAAAAAATGATTATGATTCTACCGAGCCGTTAATAACTGAAGTACCGCCAAAGTATAGCAATATAGCAATACTTTTGAGAATTGGTATTAAACAGAACCTGCGAATTTTTAATTACTAAGTCTCCAGAAATGTTAACAATAATAGCTCCAGTCATAACTATTGTTGAAGCTCAGAAAGAAAACCTCAATTTAGGATTAGGGCAATGTATTGCAGAAATGATAGCTGCTAGAATATTTAACCAAAAAGAAGGCAACAATATAAGCACAATTTATGGAGCAATTACATCAGGAACTAACTGGCGATTCTGGCAACTTCAAAAACAAAATATTATTATAGATTTGACCGAATATTACCTAAATCAAATTCATCTAATTATGGGAATATTAACAGCTAGTCTCACTTCTTAAATTGGAGAGCAAACCCCTACAGTTTTTTCACAAATTATACCAAATTCAAAAAAGGCAGTTACATCTTAAGTCGTGATTTATTCCTAGAATAAAAAACTTGATAAATCCCATAAATTCTAAAAATTAAACCTTTTTTCCTATTTTTTATTATTATTTTTCTTTGCCAGATGAGCTGTTGCCAGATGAGCTGTGCCGTGACTGTAGCAATATTTTATGAAATTGGTATTATTGAGTTGGGTTTGGAGAGCAAACCCCTACAGTTTTTTTCACAAATCATTTACGATTTCTATAGATAAGTAAATTTTTTTTCCTTCTTTATTCTTCCCTCTTCCTTCTTCCTTCATAACATGAGTAAAACTTCTATCCGACCTGCTCTAATAACTAAAGTAATACCCGACTCGATCGCTGCCGAAATTGGTTTTGAACCTGGAGATACGATCGCCTCTATCAATGGACAACAACCACGAGACCTCATTGACTATCAATATATTTGCGCTGACGAATATCTAGAAATAGAAGTTATCGATACAAAAGGTAAAACTCACCACATCGAAATCGAAAAAGACTACGACGAAGATTTGGGGTTAGAATTTTCTACCGCTCTTTTTGATGGTCTAATTCAATGTAACAACCGTTGTCCGTTTTGCTTCATTGACCAACAACCACCAGGTAAACGAGACACCCTATACCTAAAAGATGATGACTATCGTCTGAGTTTCCTATATGGTTCCTACCTAACTCTGACTAACCTTCCGCAACGGGAATGGGAAAGAATAGAACAAATGCGACTGTCGCCACTCTATATTTCCGTTCATGCTACAGAAGCGGAATTACGATCGCGCCTTTTAAAGAACTCCCGCGCTGGTAAAATACTCGAACAAATTCATTGGTTCCAAGAAAGACGACTGCAAATACACGCTCAAGTTGTAGTTTGCCCAGGAATTAATGATGGTGTTCATCTGGAACGTACATTATTAGATTTAGCAAAGTTTCATACTGGAGAGATACCCGCAGTAGCATCCGTAGCAGTTGTACCAGTCGGGTTAACTCGCTTTCGCCCTACAGAAGATGAACTAATACCCGTCACTACCGCAAAAGCAGAAGAAGTGATAGACCAAGTGCAGGAAATTCAGGCCAAACTCAGACAAACATCTGGAAATAATTGTATCTGGTTAGCTGACGAATGGTTTTTAATTGGCCGTCGAGAATTGCCCCCCACTTCAGAATATGAAGATTATCCTCAAATTGGCAATGGTGTCGGTTCAATTCGCCAGTTTGTATCACAATTTGAAACTTATGTCAAAGATTTTTTAGAACAAAACATTTGCTTGAGCACCCCAAGAAAATTAACTTGGGTAGTAGGGAATGCAGTCGAGAAAGCATTTGTAGCGATCGGCCAGCAACTAAATCAAATTGAAGGATTGGAAGTAAATATGCTAGCCTTATCTAGCAATTATTGGGGACAAGACATCACTGTAACTGGACTATTAACAGGCCAAGACTTGTTAGAAGGTTTGCAGGGACAAGACTTAGGAGAAGGAATTTTGTTACCTTCGGTAATGCTCAAACAAGGGGATAATCTATTTTTAGATGACATGACCCTAGAAGAATTAGCAGGCCAACTCCAGACAAATATTTGGCCAGTTGCCGGAGTAGAAGAACTAATCTTAACTGCAGTAGGAGATCGCTGAGTCAACAAACAAGAAGTTAAGGTTATAGGAAAATCTCTAATTTTTCACTAATTAATTTAACTTTTCACCTTTGATTTTAGTAAAGCAATGAACCCATTAGTTTAAAATATCTGTTGGACTTGGAGACTAATAAAAAAATCCATGAGTGTTTTTCGTAATATTGTGGTAGTAGGAGCGATCGGAGCAGTTATTTCAAATGCAGGCCAAGGGTATTCGGCCCCATTACCTGGGCATTCCCAAAGTAATACTCCTGAAAATTCAATTTTAGACCCAGAAGAGGTGAAAGAACAATCTGTTGAAGTGAAAGAAACTCAAGGAGTAAAGTCAGATATTAACTCTTTGGAGAAAGTTACTCAACTCATACCTCAAGGTAGTTTACTAGAAAAATTAAAATCAAATTCTTTAGGTACAAATGTACCATCAAACAGACACTCAGAAGTTAATATCAATAAACAATTACCTGAGGCAAAAGCTAATCAAGAGATAATTTCGGAATTAAAAGAATTCGAAAATATATACAAAAATACAAGTGGTTTATTGGCAGAATTAAAATCTCCGAGAAAAGGAGAAAATATTTCTGCTTCAGCATTACAATTTAAACAAAATATTAATCGTAGTTTTGCAGTTAATCAGAATCCAAAATTTAACGTAGACTCGAAAAATTTAGGAGAATTAGGCAATAAGTCTAATTCCAGTTTATTAGATTTGCTAGAGTCGAAGTCGGACAATTATCAGATAGAAACTCAAATTAATCCTTCAGTAGAAACTAACTTTAAACAATCTATTATTCTGGAGAATAAAGAGAGTGATAAATTTCATCCAGATTCGTCAAAATTAGCAGATGTCGGCAAATCTAATTCCAGTTTATTAGATTTGCTAGAGTCGAAGTCGGACAATTATCAGATAG
>NZ_JBNHEQ010000003.1:0-9192 GCF_050016015.1 Dapis hubbardiae BLCC-M172 | reverse complement strand
ATCCAGATTCGTCAAAATTAGCAGATGTCGGCAAATCTAATTCCAGTTTATTAGACTTGCTAGAGTCAAAATCAAAAACAGAAAATTATCAAATTGAAACAGCAAAAATCCAGACAAACTTAAAGCCATCAACACCAGAAAATCAGAATCAACAAAACGAAAGAAATCCAATCCTAGGAAATTCTTACCAAGTGATGACCAGTATAAATCGCGCTCCTGTAATGGCAACAATAAATGATTTATCCCAAATTGAAACCCAGGCATCCGCACTAAATAATCCTCAAAAACGTAACAATTATCCAATTAAATTACCAGGGATAACCAATCAAAGTCTAGTATCAACCATTCAACGACCACCTACTTTTGGCAATACTTCAAAACAGCAAAATTCTGTTCAGATAATGACAGGTTTAAATCCCACTTCAACTATGAATACTGTTCCTAATTTAGCCAGGGTTGAAAATCAAAAACATTCATCAAATAATAGTAGCTTAATTATTGCTCAACAAAATAGTGAAAGTTTTCCTCCACCAGTGCCAAATGGAACCTTACAAACTAATCCACCCCCTCAAATAGAACCAAATTCTAACCCACTAAACTATCCCATTTCTCCTGATGAAGTACAGATAAAAGAAACAATACCAATTACTTTAGAGCAAGCTATTGATTTAGCCAGACGCAATAACCCAGAAATCCAAGTTTCTCAACTAGAAGTTGAGAGGACTAAAGCTTCTCTGCGACAGGCTCAAGCTGCTTTGTGGCCTAGTCTAACCTTTGACTCAACTATAGAACGTATTGAAAGTGCTATTGGTGATTTGCAGGCACAAGCTCAACAACGGGTAGCTGAAGTAACAGGAGCAGACCAGTTCATAGACACTGATATTCAAAATTTCCCTGTCACAACTTTTACCAATACATTTCAATTTGATTATGACCTTGGTCTTGGTAAAGCTCGTTCTTCCAGGATTGGAGTTGCTAGGGAACAAATGCGTCTACGGGAGTTAGAACTAGAGAGGGTTTCAGAACAATTGCGCTTGGATGTATCTAATGATTACTATAATTTACAACAATCAGATGGGCGGGTCAGAATTGGAGAAGCTGCTGTTAAAAATGCTCGTAAAAGTTTGGAAGATGCGGAAGCTTTAGAAAGAGCAGGAGTAGGAACCAGATTTGATGTATTGCAAGCTCAGGTAACATTGTCAAATGAACAACAAAACCTGACAAATGCACTTAGAGATCAACGTACTTCCCAACGTCGTTTAGCAGAAAGATTAAGTGCCAATGAATTGATTAATTTGACGGCTGCCGATCCAATTGAGCCAGCAGGGTCTTGGCTTTTGTCTTTGGATGAAACCATTGTGGCAGCTTTTCAGAACCGAGCCGAGTTAGAACAGCAGTTGGTGCAAAGAGACTTAAGTGATGAGCAGCGCAAACTAGCTCTTTCATCAGTCAGACCAAACTTAAATTTCTTTGCTACCTACAATGTTTTGGCATTAACAACTGAGAACCAAAGTTGGCGAGCAGCTAGGGGTTGGGCTGATGGCAGTACAATAGGATTAAGGTTCAGATGGAATTTCTTTGATGGTGGTGCAGCAAGGGCATCTGCTAGACAAAGTATAATAGATGGGCAGATTGCCGAAACTAGGTTTGAGCAAGTTAGAAATCAGATTCGTCGGGAAGTTGAGGAAGCTTTCTTTGGTTTGGAAGCTAGCTTTGAAAATATTTCTACTGCTGAGTTGGGTGTGGAACAGGCAAAGGAAGCTTTACGTTTGGCAAGATTACGATTTCAAGCTGGTGTGGGAACTCAGTTAGAAGTTATTCAACAGGAAACAGATTTAACTAGGGCTGAGGATAATTTGTTAACTGCGATTATTGACTATAATCGGTCTTTGTCAGAACTACAACGATCTGTAAGTAATCTTCCTGGTGGGAATTTGTCAGATACTCCCTGAACTGGGAGTGTGGGGACTGTGCAGACTTTGGGGAGATGGGGAGAGCAAAATTACGGAAAAGCCTCTAATTAGGGTTTGCGCTCAAAAGTCTTTTTTAAGGAGTAGGGGAGTAGAGGAGTTTAGGAGAGTAATTTTTTAGCTCAACTATGCGCCCAAAATCCTAACTTTTTGATTTTTCGGGAACCGTGCATAAAGCAGCTCAAAACTAGGAACTTTTTCCAGACCTAACAATGCTAAAACCTTTATCTGTCAATACTTTGATCCCACCTTCCGCACGTCAAGTTGTAGCACTAGAGTATTATAATAATCTGGTAGCTTAGTAGGTATTTATACTGTACGAATTATCTTTATTTAACTTTCTCCTGAGTCAAATTCTCAGGAAAATATTAAGCATAAATACTTAATTAATTGTTTGCTGTTATTGACTATTATGATTTTTTTTTGACTCCTGACTCCTGTACGGGCGTTAACGATAGTTATGCGAAGCTAAGGGCCGTTTCGCTGCGCGACATTAAACGCCCCTACGACTCCTGAGGACTGATTTCATACTACATTTTGACGTGCGGAATGTAGGTTTGATATTTATTCAGCCAACCCTAATTAAATCAGGACTGACACAAAGGTACTATATCTAGAGTTCAAAAACTATAACGTTATAGTTTTTGAACTCTAGATATAGCGCTTCCCGTTGCCCGTGAGGTACAAAATTTTAGGTTTGAGGGAACACTTAACTGGTATGGAGGGAACAGGTATGGAGGGAATAGGGAATAGAAAAGAATAAAAACAACTGTACCTCATAGCTTCGGAAACTGCTGTATGTTGTCTCTGCGTAAGTTTTATAAATATGCTTACTCTCGGAAAATATCAATTTAATGACAAATACATAATTTATGTCTTTTGTCAATTTTTATTAGCTAGCCCTAATTAGGCTTTGCTGAAAAAGTCTTATGGGTAAGGGTAGGAGTCAATCCACCCCTAACCCCTCCGGTGGAGGGGAAGTCAGGAGAAGTGGGAATTATAGAGGAGACAGGAGAAAGAATAGTAAGAGTGATTTTTCTGCCATAATCTACGCAAAATGCTAACTTTTTCCGCTTTATCAAGCAAAAAGCTGGTACTTTTTCCATAACGAAAATTGCTCAAACCAATATCTGTCAATGCTTTGATATTTAATCAGCAGAGCAATAATTATTTTTGATTATCATCTCCCCCACTCCCCGACTCCCCGACTCCCCCACTATTTTCCCTACAGCAAGGTTGTGTAAACCAGGGCAGTAAGTTAAAGTCCTTAATATTAGTTAACTTTTTATTACGATAAATTAATAATTCATCATGGCCAATATTAAGTTTGAAAACGAAAATCAAGAAGTAATTGCTGCGGATGGAGCCAACTTAAGGCTCAAAGCTTTAGAAAATCGCATTGACATTTATACCTTTACAGCCAAAATGATGAATTGTGGAGGTTATGGACAATGCGGTACTTGCGTAGTAGAAATTGTTGAAGGTATAGAAAATCTTTCACCTCGTACTCCCGTGGAAGAAAAAAAGTTGAAAAAGAGGCCCCCCAATTGTAGATTAGCTTGTCAGACCCTAGTTAATGGTCCTGTGGTTGTCAAAACAAAACCAAAACGCAAATAATGATATTCTTATTTTGTTCTGTTTAACTAGCTATCAGCTATTAGCTATCAGCTTTTAGAGCTAGGGGTTAAAATCCCTAGAACTCCAAGGGCCAGATGCTTGAGTCGGAGTTCAAATCTCCTTTCCTAATGGAATACTCCGCAAACGAGGGCATCTCAAAAAAATCTGCTGATTGCTGAGTGCTTTTTTTAAATTAAAGGTGGGTAATCATGGAAGTTAATAATTTAGGGTTTGTAGCAACCATTTTGTTCATATTTGTGCCAGCAGTTTTCTTAATCATTTTGTATATTCAAACTGGCAACAACGAAAGCTAAAAATTTAGCAGTTTACAAAAAAAGTAGGAGCGGAATTTTTATGTTACGCTCCTACTTTATTAATTATTGCTTTGCTGATTAAATCTCAAAGCATTGATAGATAAAGGTAAGTGCCTTTTTTTTAGGTCTGGAAAAAGTACCTAGTTTTCAGCTCTTTATGCACGGTTCCCGAAAAATCAAAAAGTTAGGACTTTGGGCGCATAGTTGAGCAAAAAAAATTACTCCCCTACACTCCCCGACTCCCCGACTCCCCGACTCCCCGACTCCCCGACTCCTCTACTCCCCGACTCCTCTACTCGCCCGCTCCTCTACTCCTTAAAAAAGACTTTTGAGCGCAAACCCTAATTTTTATTTTCCAGGGGAAATATCTAAATCAGAATTTACACCAAGGTACTATATATAGAGTATAAAAACTATAACGTTATAGTTTTTATACTCTATATACATGGTTCATGCGTAAGTCCTATAAATCATACTTTAACGGACTAACAATACAGGACAATTAGCATAAACCCTTACATAGTCTGATGCAGAATCTCCTAAGAGTCTATCAAGGTCTATCAGACTCTTAGCACTTGATGGACGGCGATCAGGAGAACCCACTATTAATAGATCCACATTCAATTCCTGGGAGATTTTACAAATTTCCGGCCCAGGCTTACCACTGCCACTCACACAGCGATATTTTTGAATACCCTTTCTTTTCGCTTCTTTTAAAGCTTCGACTATAACAGGATCTTTTTCGGCATCAGCAGTATAATCTTGACTTGATTTTCCACTTATATCCTTCTTCAAATGACTCAAAATTAATTCCGCCCCAGGAATTTGATTCACGAAGGAAATGCCCATGTTTAGAGAATTTTTCCCTTCTTCTGATGAGTCTAGAGCAACCATCACCCGCCTAATTTTTTTGACATAGACATCATCTTTGACCAGTAGCATTGGATGGGAAGTTAACTGGAAAACATATTGACTAACTGAATTTTCCAAAATGGCTTGCAGTTTCCCTAATCCCCGGGAACCCATAATAATTAGCTCAGATTCTTCTTCATCAGCTACTTGACAAACAATATCTTTAGGGTCTCCTTGCTTGAGTCGAGGATTGACTTTTTTTGGATCTACCTTTAAAGAGTCCACGGCCTCTGCCAGAATTTTTCCACCTTCCTCTAACTTGGCGGACATACCTTCTGAACTTACTTGAGGGGGTACAACGTGCAATACAGTCACAGATGCTGCCTGAAAATAGGGAATTTCTATCAACATATTGAACATCTGTTCACATAATCCCCGACCAGCAACAGCTACCAAAATTTTGTTTATCATATCTTAAGTTAAGCGAATCAGATAATAATAGTCTTTCAAACTAGCATAAATCCCTAATGGCAATGGTAAGTTTTAGAAATGTAGAGTTTTAGAAATTTTTGTAAAGTGGCCTCATCAGAACAATCTCAACCTCAGTTACCTACCAGTGCAATTGAAAGTCAGTCCATTCAAAAACCGGAAGTCTGGTTTGAATATGTAGTTCGGGTCCATCCACATCATACAGACTATGCTGGTATTGTTTGGCATGGAACTTATATTTCCTGGATGGAGGAGGCGCGAGTCGAAAGTTTGCGTTCCATTGGTATTGAATTTGCTGAGTTGGTTAACCTTGGTTGTGATTTACCAGTAGTCGAACTTTCGGTAAGGTATCATAAACCCGTGAAGTTGGGTATGGTAGTTGTAGTGAAGACCCGGATGGCAAATAGTGAAGGGGTGAGGTTGGATTGGGATTACCAAATTCAATCTTTGGATGGTAAAGAATTGTATGTTACTGCGAAAGTGACATTAGTAACTGTTGACAAAGAAAAAGGCAAAATTATGCGTCGTTTACCTCCAGCAGTGGAAGCAATTTTGACCAAGCTTTCGACATAATTTTTGTTATTAACTATTATGTCTGAATTTACTATAGTTAATTAATTATAACAGGTAGGTAGGGTTGGAGAAAAAAACTGTAATATAGAATCCGGGTAATTAGTTATCGTACCACTTAGGAGTCAGGATTCGTAGGGGCGTTTCATGTCGCTCCGCGAAACGGCCGTTAGCTTCGCATAACTATCGTTAACGCCCCTACAGGAGTCAGGATAAAGAAAGTATTTGAATAGTATGAATTTTTCAATTCGTATTCAATACAACATCTGTCAGTTGAGAAAGTAATTTTGCAATTACTGTATAACCGGATTTTATATAACAGGACTTACGCAGAGGTACTATATATAGAGTAAAAAAACTATAACGTTCTAGTTTTGAACACTATATACATGGTCTTTGCGTAAGTCCTATGTAGTATCATTTCTCAACAACTTTTCTATATTTACTTGAGCAAGGGAGTAGGGAAGTGGGGGAGAAGTAAAAGTAAGAATAATGAACGTTAAATCACCTTAAATTAGCACAAAGGTGATTTAGCCTGTATTAATTACTTAATAGCTGAAGTGTTACCCAAGTATAGCATTAATGCATGGGAA
Organism: Dapis hubbardiae BLCC-M172; assembly: GCF_050016015.1. NCBI lineage: Bacteria > Bacillati > Cyanobacteriota > Cyanophyceae > Oscillatoriales > Microcoleaceae > Dapis > Dapis hubbardiae. The sequence goes on along the minus strand of NZ_JBNHEQ010000003.1, from coordinate 2,787 downwards.
TTGGTATAACTGAAGCTTATTTCCAGGAGCAACACAACTCTAAACATAATATTTGTTAGGTTATCTCTAAAGGGAGAAAGTTATATTTCTTCAACCAAACCTAAAAATACTAAATTATTTAGCAAATTATTCTTGAGCAATTAGAGTTTTTAGACTATACGAACTTTGCCCTTCATTGAATTATTATAAGTTTTGATAATTATCTCTCTGTCGAATATCATCTAAAGGAGATTCATCGGTATTAGGTTCATCTGGACAAAATTCTACAATAACTCTAACTCTCATTTTTCCCTTTTGCCAACCATCACTTCCTATTCTTAATAATTAACAATCTACACCATCACCAAACCATTGATATTCACCCCTACTTCTAGTATTAGAATTATAATACTGGGTCTTAATTTCTACACCCCTTCGTTTACTGGTTTTTGCAATAAGCTTTTAATCACATCAGACATAACTTTTCTAATTTGATTTACTTTAAATATTCCTGAAGCAAATGAATATACATCATCTTCACGGTTATTTTCTAAATATCTATGATTATTATTCATCTAAAATAAGATACTTTTATTAAACGATAATTCCCAGACAAATTGCCTGGGAAAGAATTGTATATCTAATCTAAACTAAAACACTAGAAACAAGCTCATTTGCTATATCAAAATTAGCCGTAACATTCTGGACATCATCAAGGTCATCAAGAGCATTCATTAACTTGAGCAGCGATCGAGCTTGGTCCGCATCAGTAACCTCAACAGTATTACTAGAAATCCACCTAAACTCTACCTCACTTACATCAAAGCCTTTTTCTCGTAATACCTGACTGAGATTTTCCAAATTAGTAGTTTCAGTAAATACCTCTGCACCCTGAAAATCATCTTCCGAAATTACTTCATAATATTCTGCTTCCCCTTCCACAGATGCTTCCAATAACTCATCCTCATTAATAGAACCTTTAATAGTCATCACACCTTTTTGGTCAAACATCCAACTAACACAACCAGTCTCACCTAAATTACCACCATTTTTAGTAAACGCACTTCTCAGGTCTGCTGCTGTACGGTTACGGTTATCAGTCAGTGCTTCAATTAAAATAGCTATACCTCCCACACCATAACCCTCATAACGAATCTCCTCCAGTTGACTTCCATCATTTAACTGACCCGAACCTTTAGCGATCGCCCGCTCAATATTATCATTAGGAATACCTGCCTCCTTCGCCTTCTCTATCGCCGTGCGTAACTGAAAATTACCAGCGGGGTCAGCACCACTACGAGCAGCAACAATAATTTGGCGAGATACTTTAGCGAAAACTTTCCCTTTAACAGCATCAACTCTTGCTTTTTGGCGTTTAATATTTGCCCACTTACTATGTCCTGCCATAAAATCAAATTAAAAAATACATCCTCACTTCAGCAATTTTGATAACTATATAACAGGCAAAAAAACATATTAAATAGTTACCAGATTGTTATACAATAATATATTTGTGTTTTTTCTTTTTTCCTTTAAAACCAACTCGTTATACCAAGTACCAAAAGTAATGCTATACGAATTGTGATACTTCAATTATTAAGTAATTAACACTGTCTGAATAACTTCTTTAATAATTATTCACCAGCAGCCTAATTAATTATTTTTATTTTTACTTCTCCCCCACTCCCTCACTCCCCCACTCCCTCACTCCCCTACTCCCTCACTCCCTCACTCCCCCACTCCCTCACTCCCCTACTCCCCCACTCCCTCACTCCCTCACTCCCCCACTCCCTCACTCCCCCACTCCCTCACTCCCCTACTCCACCAACTGGGTTGACACTTGCTTAAACAAACCTGACAGTAGTTTCTCTATTATCTAGATGAGAAGTATCCCCATTTAATTCCATTACCCATTGTTCTTCTTGAGGGACAATTTTGACTAAACAACAAAGAGAAGCTTTAACTTCATTCTCAGCAATTTCACCAACTAATCCAGCAGCAGTACCAATAACTGAAGCACCATGTCCTATCAATAAAATATTTTCTGTGGGAAACTGTGCCACCAAACGCTGAGAAACTTCTCCACTTCTCTTCATACAAGCTTCCCATGTTTCGGGATATTGGGGAGTACCTTCATTGTAAGAAAGGTCTATTCTGCTATAAGTTTTGGCCATAGTTTCTAAAGATAGAGTTTCTGGGATAGCAGGCATCCATTCTGGATTCAACCATTCACATAGACTCCAATCTAATTTGATGGGTAAATCAAGGACTTCTGCTACTTCATTGGCAGTTTGGACAGTTCGCAGAAAAGGAGAGGCAAAAATCTGGGTGATATTTTCCCCAATTAAACGCTTTGCTAGTTGTTGTGCTTGAAGGATACCATCATCTGAAAGATGGGGGTCGTATGGTCTTTGCGCAGTATTAAACCATTCAGGGTTAACAAAGTCGATGCGGTTTCCGTGCCTTGCTATCCAGACTGTTTGTTGGGACATAAATTCATCTGTTGCAGATTGCCACCTTAATATATAGCAATTAGGACATCCCATAGAACTGAATTTCCAGTACAGTGGCCATAAATCTCCTGTCCCTTTCCCAAAAGTTCATCAAATTACTGACTATCTTTACTGAATCTTGACAGAAAATTACGGAAATATCTGTTAGTATATGAAATATAGATAAATCAAAGAAATTAAGTCTTCACGGAATTATATTTAATTATTTATTGTATTGGTTTGTGTGTTGTAATTTAGCTGAGGCTTCCTCTAGAAGAGGGAGCTATTTTTTTTGGTCTCTAACTATTATAATTTG
>NZ_JBNHEQ010000002.1:0-5825 GCF_050016015.1 Dapis hubbardiae BLCC-M172 | reverse complement strand
GGGGGGATGGGGTGATTACGAAAAAAGCGCTCTGCACAGTTTTAGCTGTGTCAGTCTACTACAAGCATTGTATGGACCTATCAATGAAAACTGCTTTAAAGTCCAAATATAATCAAAACTAAATTATATATGAATTTACCTTCTTTTCTGTGGCTGTGGAAAATAGCAGCTTGGTCTATGGGTCTTTCCCTATTTGCTTACTCATTATTAGCAGTGACTGGTGGTTGGATGTTTTTTGCTCGCCATAACAAACAAAAACGTCCTCAATGGTTGCGACCATTTCATTATATTATTGGCGGCACAATGGTATTTCTCGTAATTTTGTTACTGGCAATTGGTTTAGTGGGAACTATTGGCTATTATGGTAACTTAGGTCATTCTGCTCATTTACCTGCTGGTTTAACAGTCGTGACATTGGTGTTAGTTTCGGCCTGGAGTGCAACTCAGATTAATGCTAAACAAACTTGGGCGCGATCGGTTCATATCACGACTAATATTATTCTGTTATTTAGTTTCGCGACAGTATCTTTGACAGGTTGGAGTGTTGTGCAGAAATATTTGCCATAACAAAATTTTCCCTAGGTTTAGATATTATACCATCTAAGTTTCCACAGTTACTAAGTCGGGTTAATGAGTGAAGGTACTATAAATAATGTAATGTTCGATCGCCGATCGCAATACATAAAGCCCGACTTTTATCCATGGGATCTACAGGGACTATCGCTACACCATGACAAAGCAAAGCGCAAAGTCAAGAATCAGGTAACTTTACGGAGAATACCAACACTACATCCGCGTAATTCGTAAGTAAAATTCAGTAAAGATTTGGGACTATTTCACTGATTTGATGAAGATTTGATGAAGTTAGCGAAACCCTCTTGACACTAAGGGGGGGCGGAATATGATGAATATGTTGGTAGTTGAGAAATCACCGCTCGCAACCCGACTGAACGCCAACGCGTTCTTTCTGGCAGGCAAAAATAACAACTTTACACAATATACAATAGTCATCTACTTTAGAATGACTTAAAAATTCACCCACAAACCAAAGTAATAAAAATTATGTCAAAATCCATGTCAATCAGCCGCAAAATTGCTCTAACAAACCTAGCTAGCATTTCTCTAGCAGCACTATCAGCACAACCAGCCCAGGCGTTACTGAAATCCTCAGAGACGACATTCGACTTTGTGAGTGGAGAATCTTTAAATATGACTTGGTCTTATGATGACCAGGCGGAGTCCGACAATATTGTTTCCCTAGAGGAGTTGGAGTCGTGGTCTTATTCTTTTTTGTCCGCGGCTGGGAGCGAAATATATAACGGAGTGGTGGTATCAGATGGACTAGTTAACTCGTTGAACGAAACCTATGCTTCTTTTTCGTATGATACTATTTCAGGAGCCTTCAACTCTTTCGATACCGGGGAGGATTTTGAATATTTTGCGAAGTACGAGGGTAAGTATGTATATAATGGTTATGAAGACGAAGATTTGGAGTTGGTCAGTACCCCAGAACCAAGCCTAATTTTAGGTTTTATCACATTAGGTGGTGTTTTGCTAGGCAGCAAAAGAAAGACTAATAAATAAAAAGTGATTGAAACCACGAAGATAGGGGAATTTCCCCTTCTCTTTTCAGTTATCAGTTGTAGGTTGGGTTGAGGTACGAAACCCAACATTCTCCAATTAGATTGGTTTATTTGAAACAGGTAGCCTGAAAGCCAAGAACTCCGGTTGTGTTGGGTTGCGAGATACGCTTAACCCAACCTACTAGACTGACACATATTCAATTGTGCGTTACATTATTGGGGGGCGGGTTTAGCTAAATTTAGGTGAAAGCTCGCGTTAATTTAACGGGGAAACCCGCCCCTACGCCATCAACGTATGAAAAATTGTAGGGGCGGGTTTGAGCAAAAATATTGATACATGATATTAATTCATCACTCGCCCGCCCCGCCCCACATCAAGGTAGCAAGAAAGCCAAGAACTCCGGTTGTGTTGGGTTGCGAGATACGCTTAACCTAACCTACTAGACCGACACATATTCAATTGTGCGTTACATCATTGGGGGGCAGGTTTATCTAACTTTAGGTGAAAACTCGCGTTAATTTAACGGGGAAACCCGCCCCTACTATACAACTAAAATGGTGCAATAGTAGGGGCGGGTTTTAACTAGAATTTTAATGCTTACTCTAAGATTTATATAAACCCGCCCTAATGCACACCTATTAGTTGTTTCAATCTACTACAGTACACTAAAGACAAATATTCAAACTCAGTTAGTATTACTTTTGACTTTTGACTTTTGACTTTTGACTTCCGAATTTCACCCTGGTGGTGTTGGGTTAAGCGAAAGCGCAACCCAACCTACAATACATTTCTAATTTTTGACTTTTGAATTTTGACTTGATATCACTCCCATTCAATAGTTCCAGGAGGTTTAGAAGTAATATCATACACCACCCGGTTAACACCCTTAACCTCATTCACAATGCGGTTAGAAATACTTTCCAAAAGATCGTAAGGTACGCGAGACCAGTCAGCAGTCATTCCATCTTCACTAGAAACAAACCGCAAAACAATGGGGTAAGCATAAGTACGTTGGTCTCCCATTACCCCCACACTGCGAATAGGCAACAACACCGCAAACGCTTGCCAAAAATCGTGATACATTCCTTGCTGTTTAATTTCATCCCGCACAACAAAATCAGCATCCCGTAATATTTTCAACCGTTCGTCTGTCACTTCCCCTAAAATCCGAATAGCTAACCCCGGACCAGGAAAAGGATGTCGTCGCACAATTTCTTCTGGTAAACCAATGGAACGCGCCACCTTTCTGACTTCATCTTTAAAAAGTTTGCGCAGAGGTTCGACTAACTTAAATCTCAAATCTTTCGGCAAACCGCCAACATTGTGATGACTCTTAATTTTTACTGCTACTCGCTCCCCTGTTTTGGGGTCAACATTAGTGTTAGCAGATTCAATCACGTCTGGATAAAGAGTACCTTGAGCCAGATAATCAAAAGGTCCTAAACGTTTTGACTCTTCTTCAAATACTCTGATAAATTCATGTCCGATTAATTTGCGTTTTTGTTCTGGATCGGTAACTCCTTCGAGTTTACTTAAGAAGCGCTCGCGAGCATTTACATATTCAACTGATATATGAAAAGACTCGCGAAATATTTGTACCAAATTCTCCGGTTCATACTTGCGCATAAACCCTTGATCAATAAACATACAAGTTACTCGATCGCCTATCGCCTGGTGCAGTAAAAATGCTAAGGTTGAAGAATCAACTCCTCCAGACAATGCTAATAATACTCGTTTATCCCCTACTTTAGCTCTAATTTCTCGAATTGCTTCTTCCACAAAAGCTTCTGTCGTCCAAGTTGCTTCACACTTGCAGATATGGTAGACAAAATTTCTAATCAAAGCTTGACCGCCAATAGAGTGAACTACCTCTGGGTGAAACTGAGTACCGTAGAGCTTTTTCTCATGGTTAGCGATCGCTGCACAGGGAGTATTATCTGTATGAGCTAATACTTCAAAACCAGAAGGCATTTTGGTCACAGAATCTCCATGACTCATCCACATAGTTGTGCCTTCTTCTACATTCGTCAGCAAATCTGTCGGATCGTCTATTGAGAGAGATGCTTTACCATATTCAGCTAACTGAGCGCGTTTGACTTCTCCGCCAAGTTGTTGTACCATTAACTGCATACCGTAGCACACACCTAAAATAGGTATTCCCAGATTCCAAATTTCGGGATCGCAATGAGGTGCCCCTTCATCGTAAACAGAATTAGGCCCTCCAGAAAGAATAATTCCCTTGGGATTAAGAGCTGCTAGTTTTGCAGCAGTTGTGCGGTAGGAAATAACCTCTGAATATACTTGAGTTTCCCGAATTCGGCGAGCAATAAGTTCTGAATATTGAGAACCAAAGTCCAGAATCACGATCATTTGACGGTTAAACTGAGTGAGAGAATCTGAACTTTTTTGTTTTTGTGTTGTTAGAGTCACGGTTAATATGCTATTATACTAGATTGGTGAGGTTAATTTTCCTTAGTTTTGACTTGTCAGCCTCAGCTTGTCGGGGTATAAGTAGTTTTTCGTGAGGAAAATTTATTTCTCCACACTTTGTCAAAAACTCTAAGAAGCTGTTTGATCGGTACTGCATAGAACAGATCAATCTTAACAACCTAACCCCCCTGTCCCCCTTCCCGACAAGGGAATGGGTGTTTTAAAGCCTCTCTCCCTGTAGGAGAAAGGTTTGGAAAGAGGTTTTTATAAGTTTACAAACAGTTTCTAAGTTTGGTAGGGGTTTAGTCACCAAACCACTACAATATATAAAAGTTTGTATACTATCAATTACCGATAACCTAGTTGGAACAGGTTAATTTGAGTGAATTAATAATGGGGATCAGTTTATTGGCTGAGTTTTTAGCAAACAATGGCTATTGGAAAAATATTTTGATATTTTAACCCAAGAATGATAATTAGCTTTGAAACCATATAATCATTCTAGTTAGGGACACAAAGGAGATAAATAGTGTTTCGCATCCCCATAGACTATTATTAATTCCTCATAAAATACCCTAACTCTAGCTCAGGCTATTGTTAATAGCATAACAAATTTGAGAAAAAACTGTATCAGCGACTTCAGTTTTACAGAAAATTTGCCGATCGCGGTCAAACAGCATCGAACCTACTTGGACCTCTTTTTGACTATGATTAAAAATATAAGCTTGGCAACGTTGGTCAATCTTCGAGGCAATCGCCCCATACACCCTATCCACCCAGTAATTTTCCCCATTTATATCTAAGTTCCGCAGCAGTTTTAAAGCATCCTCAGCAGTATTACAAGCAAAAATTTCTTGTAGCACAGAAGTGGGCAAACCTATATTTGCACAGTGAGCTGTGAGAATTTCTAATCGTCCGTCAGCTAGATAGTGGTGAGTATGAAAAATCCCACCAGCCAATTTAATTAATTTGCCATGATAACCTAATAATAAAATAGACTCTATTCCGGCAATAGCAGCAGCAACCAACATTGGGCCTAACCAGTTAGCTGTTTTGACGGTTTGTTGTAGGGGTATACCCATTTTTCTTGCTATATCTAAACCATTTTCCCCTATACAAAACACCAAACTATTAAACTGCACTGCCTTCTGTTGTAGTTCTTCCTGGTAAGCTTCGAGTTGCCCAGGTACACTCAAAGGTTGAGAAAGTCCGGTAGTTCCTAAAAGAGAAAGACCTTCAACTATACCAAAAGCAGAATTAGAAGTTCGAGTTGCTAATTGACGACCTTCTGGTAAAATAATAGTGACTTTGATTTGTTCATTGGAATTGAGCAAAGGTTGAAGATTTTCTTGCAGCAGTCGTCGCGCGTAACTATATATAGCTGCTTCCCCAGAATGAATATTCTGTCCAATACCTGCTCCACCTATAATTACAATTTGTTCTGAAGCATCACTTAGGGAAACTGTGGCCAATTCCACCATAGCCCAAACAGGAGTATTGTGAGTTAGATCGAGATTATTACCGGGATCGGAACGAGTAATAGCTAAAGCAGTATTATTTTTTAGTAAAGCTACCTGTTCGATAGGGATATCGATAATTTCTGCTGGTTCTAGTAAATTAATTGATACGGTAGACAAAGACGAGATATTTTGATGTAGCCAACGGAGGGCAGCTACAGCGGTAGCACAAGCGAATACAGGTAGAGTATATCCAGAGCGAGGATTCAATTCAAAATTCAAAAGTCAAAAGTCAAAAGTAAGAATTAATCAATTATAATCAGTTCCAAAGTCAAAAGCAATGTCAATTCAAAA
>NZ_JBNHEQ010000001.1:4600-39994 GCF_050016015.1 Dapis hubbardiae BLCC-M172 | reverse complement strand
ATAATGGATAATTGATAATGGATAATTGATAATGGATAATTGATAATTGATAATTACCTCAAAGAAAACTGTAACGGAATTGAATAGAAGGAAGTATCCTAGCACTTTTTTTCCCTTTGAAAGGGGAGGCTAATAAAGCTGAATTCTAATAAAGCTGAATTATTTAATTATTAATTATTCGGTAATAAATATTCGACATTTTCAGAAAAGAGGGAACAGGGAACATATAACAGGCAACAGTGAGAAGTAATTGAAAATTTATGGATAATAATTGATTTTATTTTTGATTTTTAGAGATGTCTATTGAGTAACAAATTTTAACTTCTGACTTCTAACTTCTGACTTCTGACTTCTTAAGTGGTTAGTCCGTAGTGAAAGGTACTATAATCTACCACAAATATTATATGTAGATTTGGAGGGGAGTCTCGGTGACTAAAACCCATTCATCCGATGCCACTCCTGAATATAGGTGGCAAGAAAATATAGAAAATAAATTTAACAGTAGTAAATGGAAGTCTAATTTGCTGCAACGTTTTACAGTAACCATAAGTTTACTTACTCTAACTGCTGGATGTATACCCACTCAAAAGTTTCAAAGCAAAATATCTCCCAACTTAGAGAAAAATTATATCTCAATTAATAATTGCGAGCTAACTTCCAGCAAAGAAAATAACTCCCAAATTTCTCTTGTTTCTCAAAATTCCAATTCTACTCAATGTGCTAGTATTGACCCTTTTAGTCAAGCAGTTAGGTTTGCTACAAAAGCCGCAAACTTAGCTCAGTCTGCGAGAACTAAACAACAGTGGGATAGAGTAGCACAAGAGTGGGTACAAGCAGTAGCTTGGATGCAAGCAGTACCGCCAGGAAACCCCAGACGTGCTTTTGCCGAAAGAAAGGTTGTTGAGTATATGAGAAACCTAGCTTATTCTCAACAACAAGCTGCTTCTGCTCCCTCTCAGTTTAACCCCGTTTCTTTCAATAGTAATATTCTAGATACCCAATTAGAACTTTATCTGTCTTACGTTGCCACTGTCGGTACGCCAGATGTATTAATTGTTGGGAGTTCCCGTGCTTTATATGGGGTTGCCCCCCAACAACTACAACAATATTTGATGGCTAAAGGTTATCCTCGGTTAAATATTTTTAACTTTGGTATTAACGGTGCTACTGCTCAAGTAGTAGACTTTCAACTACGACAACTTTTAAATTCTAACCAACTGCCAAAATTAATTATCTGGGCAGATGGAGTACGAGCATTTAATAGTGGGCGAGTAGATCGAACTTATAATTCTATTGTTGCTTCTGAGGGAAAAAGACTACTACTTTCTGGAGTTCGCCCCCAGTTACCTCCCGCTCAGTCTAACTTTGCTTCTACCTGTTATCAGTTTCCCCAACCTTTGAATATCTTTTCACCTACTCCCAACTTTCCTGGGGAGACAACAGAAGTTAATTATAGCACTATTCAACCAAATAACTATACAAAATATTCCTATAAACCCATAAAGCAAACTTCCTCAAACTCAACCCCCAATACCCAATACTCAACTCAACCCGTACAAACAGTAGCGATCGCCAATGCTGCTGATGCCATTGACGCAAATGGGTTTCTAGCAGTAGATGGGCAGTTTAACCCTTCCTATTATTATCAAAGAAAACCTTATGTAGCAGGAATTTACGATGGGGACTATGCTGGTTTTTATCTTGGAGGTACTCAGGCGACAGCATTAAATTCTGTTGTTAATTTTACTAAATCTCGAAATATTCCTTTAGTCTTTGTTAATTTACCTCTATCTGATAGTTATTTAGACTCTGTACGTTGGTCTGCAGAAGAAGAATTTCATCAGTGGATGCAACGTCGGGCGAGGGAAAATGGTTTTACATTCCTGAATTTTAATTTATATCAACCCCAACTAGCCAAAAATAAATATTTCTTCGACCCCAGTCATCTTAACCGTTATGGAGCAGGTGCAGTAGCTCGTTATCTTGCTGCTAGTGCTGGAATTTCTTGGCCACGTTGAGGAAGTCAGAAGTCATAAGTCATAAGTTAAATTTATAGTCCAGTAGTGGTGTGACACGCTTGAAATTTGGCAATAGTAGGGGCGGGTTCATCTTTCAAATTAATGATATCAACCTGAGATGATATAAACCCGCCCCCGCCCCAATGGAAGTCCACTTTCAAATTAATGATATCAACCTGAAATGATATAAACCCGCCCCCGCCCCAATGGAAGTCCACTAAATCAAATTGTCATTGCGACCAAAGAGAATAAATCTCCTAAACCCTTGATATTGCTTGCTTCCACTGCGTTAGAGTCGCTGCGGACTTCGGTAAGAAATGTCTATAAATATCCAGCAATTTCCGAGAATTTACGATCGCCTCTTCCACTTTGTTGCACTACCTCCAGAAATAAGTCAGCGATCGCACTGAGTTGATATGTTTCTACCAGAAATAACGTAAGTGATAACACAGATTTTAGCTACTGATTTTTGGGATTTAAGATTGATAAAAGCTTTTTTTAAATGCCAAATCCGCCGATAAAACACACTTTTTATTTTTGCTTGTAAAACTTTTATTTCTTATACTTTACCACTATAATAAAGCTCCTATTTTAGCCGGATTCGAGATAATAATAGCAGGAATATTTACCTATTCTCCTTGTGGCCATCAAATATCAATGTGACAATAAATTAACCAAAATCAAGCTATTATTTCCTCAGAAAAACGATTATTTGTGGTTGCATATACGGAGTAAATAACAAATCTGCTTTCCTATAAAGCGATGAAAGTCAAACATAGCAATGGTTAAACTGTTATTTCTGCAAGCTTCATCAAATTCGTGCAAATCTTTACCGTTTCTTTACCCATTAGCCTATCTAGGTCGATTATATTAGGGTTAATGAGACAAAAAACAAACATACACAGACAACAAATGAAAACAACTAAATTCTTAACTAGCGCATTCGTTTTAGGTTCCATCGCTTTAGGTACATTAGGTCAGGCAAAAGAAGCAGCAGCAGCCAATATTGTAAACACTTGGCAAGCATCAGAAGCTGTTTCAGACGAATATCATAGTGCTGACCATAATCATGCCTTTTGGATACCTGACCTGGACTCTGATTTTGATTTCGAGGGTGATGCTTTCTTCAATGAGTACGACGATGGCACAATTAATTTAATCGGTAACATTGGTGCAGGGAATAAAAAATTCGCAGTAGATGTTTGGTTCAACTCCCTGGGAAATTTACAAGAAGGACGAGCCATCGCTCCAAATCTTGCACCTAAACAAGAATTGAATCGGAATGACCCTTACAGCGTTGTAGATATTAATGATTGGAGTTATTACACAATTGACAGTAGTAAGTCTTTATTAACTGAAATAGGAGAATGGTATGGTAATAATAATTCTACAGATACATTTTTCCTAACAGACATGAGTGAAACAAACAAAGGTCAAATGGGTCTTGGAGCTAGTGGCAAGAATATAAACGAAGGCTTCTCTCACTGGTTTTGGCTCGAAGATACCAAAACCGGTCAGAGATTCGACGGTGATATCAACATTGACCTAGTTGCACTAGAAGAAGGAAGCGGTATTTTGAGTGAGGGTGAGAGTATTCCTGAACCTGCAACAATGAGTCTTCTAAGTCTGGGTTTATTGGGAACTGGAATGGGTGCATTAAAGCGCAAAAAATAGTAATTGACTCTCATTTTTACCACCCAAATGATGCAAACATTAGCATTCCATTCTCCCAATATTAGGGAACTTCTATCGCTTCTATCTCTAATCTGTTATTCAATTCAACTTCAACTCCACAGCACTTATCAGGGTTAACTACATTAATCGAATAATGATGAACATATCTTCTGAATGATTTCAGAATGATTAGAGAAATAGGAAAGCAAACTTGCTAAATAGTGGTATTATATCATGTTCATTAGTATCGGTATAAAAAAGCAGAGAAACCGGGTTTGTATCAAATGCCATGCAATACTAGCATTAACTTCCTACAAACCCGGTTTCTTATAACACTTCCATTGCAAGGCAATTTGATATTAGATCACATCCAGTTAAACAGTTGTCATTGCGACTAAAGGAAAGCAATCTCAAGGTTTGTGAGATTGCTTTTTTGTTGTTGTTTGTAGTATTGCTCTAGCCCCTTAAATTTCTCAGACTAGAGCAATACTACGAAACTAATTATAACTGTTCTACCCTTAGCGCAGCTCCCCCGGAGGAGGTACATGATATTACTTTTGACTTTTGATTTTGAATTTTGACTTAATAAAGGTTATTATGTAAATTGATAATTTTCTGAGTATTGTAATTATGACTCAATCAAATGATAGTGGAACAGTCGAACAGATTGTTAATACAGTAATGGGGGTGAAAACTGAAGATACAAACCAGTATCTAGACAAACAAACAATTTCTACAAAAGAGCTAGATTTAAAAGCACTTTCAATTTATAAATTAGGAACTATCCTGCAAATAGGAATAATTATTCTAGCTTTTTGGGGAATGGAAAAATTAGTAATTTTAGTTGATAATTACTCCTCCTTTCCCAATTGGTTAAGCACAGTATTTGCCGGACTATTTTTCACATTATTGAGTATTCGTTCCCGAATTTTTTCGCCATTAGACAATACCCGTACCAGCAGAACTTATGATAGTATTGTCAGACCAAAATGGGCACCTCCACCTTTAGCTTTTCCCATAGTTTGGATGACAATTGCAGTTTTACGAGTAATTTCTTCTCTATTAATTTGGCAGCAAATGAACCAACAATTTTTAGTGCTTCCTTTAATAGCTTTTGCAGTACATCTTGCTTTAGGAGATACTTGGAATACTATTTTTACTGTCGAACGGAGATTAGGAGCTGCTGTTCCAGTTGTTATTTTAGGTCCTTGGTTATCTGCCTTAATAGTTACTATATTTTACTGGCAAACTAATCCTATAGCTGGAATGATTTTAGCTCCTTCTTGTGTGTGGTTAACTGTAGCTGTTGTATTAGTATTTAGGATTTGGCAATTGAACGGTAAAGAGCCATTATATCCATTGAAATTAACAGTTAACTAAAAAATAGGCGTTGGTAATTGATAGGATGATGTTCTACTAGGGATGATACCCCTCACTTAGTCTGGTTAAATATTTAGAGATATCAGAAACAGATTATTCTTAAAGTTTTATCTTTTGATTTACCAACGCCAAAAAATAGTATTGTAGGGGTTTGGTCTCCAAACCCTGAAAACTTAAAATTGAAGCTGAAATTCAGTACAAATATTTTTTTAAATTAAACATCTCCGGAAAATAAATAAACCTTTTAGTTATATTAGCTAAAGAAAGAAAAAGTCACCAGAAAAAATCCTTTTTACTGCCTTTTTCGTAAAAATATCTTACCTGTTCCCAGTTAAGTGTTCCCTGTTCCCTACCCCTGCAAAAAATCTAGATCTTTTTCACGCCTAGGTCTATTAGATAAATTTATTATTCAAGAATAGGCATTTATATTTTGGTGCCCGAAGAAATGATTATTTAAGTAAACCTATCCGGATTAAAGATTTGATTGAAGTATTAGGAAAATATCAGGCTGAAATTAAAACAGATGTAGTTATATAATAGTTAATTATCTGTAAATTTAGGTTGTATTTGTAACTTTCCGGACATAGTAATATGAGTTATGTACTATTTAAAAAAGCAGCTCAATCCTTGAAAAATGAAACTAAAGAATTGAACAAATATAGACAGTTTCTAGAGAAATAATCTGATATAATTATACCTTTTTAATAACGTTATGACATAAGGCTGAATTCCTGAGTAAGCCTTTGCAAACTATAGCAATCCTCCGCATATTCGTGGCAAAAATCTTACTGCTTTTTAGGCAACAGGCAACAGGTAAGAGTTTCAAATTTTTTATTTACTTTTTAATTTATCACAACCTATTTAGGATTGCTATATCCCTTATAAGGAACTCCTGAAAACCTTGTGGGGAGGGTGGGGAGTCAGAATTTTGTCTCCAGTTCTCAAAAAAATGTATTTTTCAATAAATTTTTATCCAGAAAAAGCAGCTTCAAAACTTACACATAACTTGTCTATAATGTCTACATTTTATGTGAAGAAAAATGTTGATAAAGCATAGCTTTGCAAGGGGGGTTTTGGGGGATAAAACTATTCCATCTAGTCACATAAATCTTAGGTCAATTTTCAGAAAAGAGGTAGAGATGAAACAAACAACTCCAACAATTTTTTCCTCAACTACACAACCAAAAAATCATCGACAGCTAAAAATGAATATTAAGCAGGAAAAGCAAGCAAGGATTTTTTTCGACTTAGGAAAAGCTTTAGCAAAAAAGGGAGAATGGGAGGAGGCGATCGCTGCTTACCAAAAAGCAATTAAGTTAGATCCAGACTTGGAAGAGGTAAAACAGTATTTGGTAGATGCAGAAAATCATCTTCAGCAGCATCAAGAGGCTAATGAGAAGTTAAAAAAGGCAAGTCAGTTCGGGAAAATATTAACTATACAAGGGAAGTCAGATGTAGAAAAAATTGCTGCTAATAAAACAATTAAAGAAGACTCAAATTCAGCAAATAATTACCATTTACAAGGTGATGCTTTAGTCGAAAAGGGAGAGAAAGAAGAGGCAATAAAGGTGTATACAAAAGCGGTTGAGATTCAACCAGAATTATGGGAGGTGCATCATAAATTAGGTGATTTGTTGCAGGATAAAGAAGAGTTAGAAGCAGCGGTTTATGCTTATAATAAATCTATAGAATTAAAGTCAGATTTTTGTTGGTCTTATAATAATTTGGGAGATGTTTTAGTTAAGTTAGAAAAGTGGCAAGAGGCGCTTAGTGCTTATCGTCGAACTGTTGAATTGAATCCTGATTTTACTTGGGGTTATTATAAATTAGGAAATGTTTTGTTCGAGTTGGAGGACAAGGATGAAACAATTGAGGTTTATAAGAAGGTCTTAGAGTTAAAGTCTGGGTGGGTTGAAATAGAAGAGAAGTTGGCTGGTTTGTTGCAGGAAAAGCTTAAACAAAAAGGCAATGAAAACAATGGTCTAGTCGAGCAAAAAAATATAGATAACGAGCCTTGGCTAACTCCCCACAAGCAAGGAGATGAATTGAGAAAACAGGGTAAACTAGATGAAGCGATCGCTGCATATCGTCAGGCTATTGAAGTTAATCCTGGTTATACCAATTCTTATTATGAATTAGGTAAACTTTTACAGGAAAAAGGTAAATTAGAGGAGGCGATCGCTACCTATACTGAAGCTACTGAGCTAGCTCCTCAAGAGAGTTTATTTCACCATGCTTTGGCAAATTCTTTATTAGCTAATCATCAATTTGATGAGGCAGTTACTTTCTATAAAAATGCACTTAAACTTCAGCCTAATTCACCAGATACTTATAAAGAATTAGCAACAACTTTAGTTACAAGAATTGAGTTTGACTCAGATAGAGCTATTGATTTCTACCGTCAAGCAATCTTTCTGAATCCAGAAGATATAGAAAGTTTGAATTGCCTTAAAAAAATAGAACCTAATAATTCCGATATATATTTAGAATTAGCTCAATTTCTAGTTGAAGAAAATCATATAAAATCTGGTATTCATGCTTGTGAAATTGCTATTGATTTGCAAATTGAACATCCGCATCTTTCTAAATTATACAATTTTGCTTTAAGTAGAAAAGAAAAAGCAGATAATGATTTAGCTTTACAAGACCATTATAAAAAATTACAAGACTTTCCGGAAAATCCAGCAGTATACCTGGAATTAGGTAAAGCTTTAGTAGAACAAAATCGCATAGATAATGCTATTGTTTTCTATCAAATGGCTTTGCAAATTCAACCAGATTATGCGGAAATTTATTTTGAAATGGGCAATGCTTTAAAAGCTCAAGAAAATTTTTTCCAAGCTATAGAATGTTACCGGAAAGCTATTGAAATTAGACCAGATTATTGTTGGTATTATAATGGCTTGGGTGATATTTTGAAAAGTACCCTAGATTTTGATGAAGCGATAAATGCTTACCGTAAAGCTATAGAACTTGAGTCAAACTTTGCTGGATTTAATCATAATTTAGAGGCAGCTTTAAAGGAAAAAGAGCGTATTGATTCTATTAAAGATTTCTGTCAAGACTTTTCCCATCCCAGAAAAAGTAAAATAGAAGATGGTCAGTCTTTGAAAATCCTGATGGTAACATCTTACCCTCCTTATCCTCCTAATTCTGGGGCACCAATGCGGATGTTTGAAGAGATAAAATATTTGGGAAGTCGTCATCATTTAGTAGTTGTTTCCTTTATTTTTTCAGAAGAAGATTATGCCATTGAAACAGAATTAGCAAATTATTGCGATCGCGCAATTATGACTATGTTAGGCGCTCCCTATAGTGCTAGAAACCCCAACGATCCCAAACAAATATATCGCTGGCATACTTGGAATATGAGAAAAATTTTAGAGGAACTCAGAATAATTGATTTTGATGTTGTCTTATTTGATTTTATTTATCTGGCATCTTATGTAGATTTATTTGCAGATACTTATACTGTCTTACAAGAACACAATATAGAGTCTAATCTTTTGCAACAATGCGCCCTAGCTTCTAAAGAAACTTCTAATTTAGAAGAAATAGCAGCAGATGTGGATGCTGTCAAAGCTTTTTTAGATGCAGATAAAGAAGCTAAGTTATTACAGGACTATGAAAAGCGAAACTGGCCTAAGTTTGATTTAGTAACTTTAGTTAGTGAGTCTGACAGGAAACAACTGGAGGAGCGTTGCCCAACAGCCAAAACATTGGTAGTTGAAAATGGAACTGATACTATTGGCATTACTCCTGTCAATAATACTCAGGCAAGAAAAATGCTATTTATGGGGAATTTAGCATACTATCCGAATATAGATGGAGTAATGTTTTTTGTTGAGGAGATATTACCCAAAATTTGGGAACAAGACCCTGAATTAGTTTTCTGTGTTGCAGGCCGCGATCCAGGAAAACAAATACAGGAATTAGCAAAAGATCCTCGTATTGAGGTAGTTGCTAGTCCGAAAGATATGAGCGAGGTAGCAAAAGACTGTATGATGAGCGTCGTACCATTACGACTCGGAAGTGGAACTAGGTTAAAAGTATTGCATTCTATGGCAATGGGATTACCTGTTATATCTACCAGTCTGGGATGTGAAGGTTTATTAGTTACAGAGGAGGTTGATATTGCGATCGGGGATGACCCACAGAAGTTTGCTGATGGGGTTGTTAAAATGAGTAGGGATGGAGATTTTAGAGATCAGCTGCGTCTAAACGGGCTTGAGTTAGTTAAAAATAAGTATGATTGGAAGAGTATATTTAGCAATTTTGAAAAGAAATTGTTGTCTATGTAGTGTTTACTATAGCTTTGATACAAAATGATCATATCTCACAAATACAAATTCATATTTATCCACATTAATAAGTGTGGAGGTACCAGTATAACTAAGGCGTTGATTCCATATCTGGGAAAGAAAGACCTAATTCTTGGATGTTTACCTAAGTACGAAAAACTCTCAGAAGAGTATCTACAAAAACATCAAATTTATAAACATTCAACTGCTCCGGAAATCCGTAATTTCATTGGAGAAGATATATGGAATCAGTATTTCAAGTTCACCTTTACAAGAAATCCATGGTCTAAAATATTGTCAACTTACTTTTGGTTTCACAAGTATAAAAACTGGGGTCAAGGAGGCAAAGCAGATAAAATTCGTCAGTTACCAGACTTTAGTGCTTATGCAAAGTCTAAATATTTAGATGAAAAGTCTTGTTCCTTATTCATATTTGACGATAAAGGTAGTAATTTAATAAATTTTACTGGTAAACAAGAAAATTTAGATCGTGACTTTGCTTATGTTTGTGGAAAATTAGGGTTGCCACTTATTACTCTTAATAACGAAAATAATACACAACATTCTCATTACCAGAAATACTATGATGAAGAAGCCAAAATGATAGTTGCTAATAAGTATGCTGACGATATAAAATTTTTTAATTATGAATTTTAAAAAAATTAAAGCTGGGTGAGAATGCAAATAACAACTACTAAAAGTTAATTGATAAAACTATGAGTAAAAAAGATACTTTACTAGAAGACTTTCAGCAAGATTCTGCATTGGACTTATATTTGAAAAATGGTTTTCAAAATGTTCAAGGTTGGTGTAATCATCATGTATTTTCCTTTCTTAAGTATATATCTGATGTTCAAAAAGCTCGCCAAATTAAAGGAGGAGCTTGTGAAATAGGTATTCATCATGGAAAGTTATTTATTGGGTTGCATAATTTGACTACCGAAGATGAATCATCTTTAGCTATAGATATTTTTGACAATCAAAGTTTGAATATTGATAAATCTGGGAAGGGTAATTTAGAACAATTTAAAATAAATCTTAATTCTTTTGCTGCTCGACCAGAAAGTATAGAAGTGATGGAAAAAGATAGTATTACATTGTCAATTAAAGATTTATTGGATATAGAGTCTAGTTTGGGGAAATTTCGCTTTTTTAGTATTGATGGGGGACATACAGTACAACACACTATTAATGATTTTAAAGTAGCAGAACAACTTATTTGTAATGGAGGTTTGGTCATGGTTGATGACTATCTCAGCCAAAATTGGCCAGGAGTATCTGAAGGTATTGCCCGTTTATTTTTATTAGATTCCCCAAAACTTATTCCCTTTATGATTGGTGCTGGTAAATTAGTATTTACAACTATTTCATTTTATCAAGAATACTTTAAATTAACTGTAGATTGGCTAAAAAAGAGAAGTGGTAAGTATGGAAGTAAAATAGTCTTAATGTATGGTTATAATGTGGTTTCTTGGAGTCATAAAACCGGAAATTAATTGTTAAATTCCCCTGCTGTTATTAGAACAACATAAATTTAAGTAGAGCAAGCTAAACAAAAGAGGTTACATATTTAGCCCTGAAATGCCTTAAAAAATTGATATACCTGAATTTTGAGTGATTTACAATTTGATACATAACCCACAAAATTTACTACGCTCTACTTAACTCTTTTAAATGATTAGTAATATGATGTCCGTTGGTATTGTTTGTGTAAACCAGAGGGTGAATACCTACAGGAAATTTAACTTTTTTTCAGGCTTAAAAGCCTTCTGTTCTAGGCTAGGTAATCAAAGCATTCTTAGTTCTTCCTTATGATTTAGGATTGCTATATTTTCACATTATTATATACAGCAATTCCTCAATTTATACTCCCCGTAAAGTACATATTTAGCGGGGCAGATGCCCGCACTAAAATAATTTTACTATTTCCACATCGTAGATTATTTACCTGAAATATCCTGTATAACTAAAATAACTGTAAACATGGAAAATAAACAAATTATCGATGGAAAAGTTTTAGTGGGAACCCACCATAAAACTGGATCTGTATGGATGCGAAAAGTTTTTTTTAGAATTGCTAAAAAGCTTGATTTTGTTTATTATGGTGGCTCCCAGGATAGTCTACCAAAAAATAACTTTGACATTTTTTTTGACGATCATAGCCGATTTAAACTTGATTTATTACCACCATATCGGGGTTTACATCTAATCAGAGATCCAAGAGACATAATAATATCAGGATGTTTTTATCATCAAAAAGCAGATGAAAAATGGCTACATACCAAAAGAAAAGAATTTGGTGGATTAACATATCAAGAAAAAATTAATTCATACTCCTCTATTGATGAGCAAATTTTTTTTGAAATGGAACATACTGCTGCAATCACTATAAACGATATTAGAAAGTGGGATTATAACAACAGTAATTTTATAGAAATCAAGTATGAAAATTTGATTGAAGATAATAATCTTATATTATTCGAGCAAATATTTACGTTTCTAGGCTTTCCAGAAAGATTTATTTCAACTATTTTGGAAATAGCGTACCAAAATAGTATATTTTCTGGTCAAGTTAAAAAGTCTCTTCATGTGCGTTCTGGAAAAAAAAATCAATGGGAAGAATTTTTTAAAGATAAACATAAAAAGCGTTTTATAGAGTTATTTGGAGATACTCTGATAAAATTAGGATATAAATAGGTGTAAGCATTTCCTGCGGAATGCTGGGCAAACAGCCGTCAGCTAGCCTCTTGCCTCCTGTAGAGGAACTGCGCTTTCTCCTAGTCTTATTGCTGATACTGACCGCTAATAGCTGAATGCTTATAAATAGGATATAAACAATGGAATACTTGATAGTTGTTTAATGCTAAATATATTTTAGCTGAGAGTATTTTATCAACTAGTTTACTGATTCAATTATTCCTTTTTACAACTTATATAGAATCCGGTTGAATAGTAGTCCGCAGCCAAGATAGGAAGCAATCTCAGGGGTGTCGCGAGATTGCTTCCTTCCAATCCATTCCATTCGCTATTGAAAGCAGTTTTCAGGTTAATGAACCACATTAAAGAAATTATAACCCTGTAGGGAGGTTGCATGCAACCTCCCTACAGTGGTCTATCCAAATGAAAACTGCTGTAAGCACAGGGTATTATTGCTGATAGCTGAGGGCTAATAGCTGAATGCTTACAACTAGAAATTCCAATCACCTTTCCTTAGCTTATTATAGGATTTTTTGATATACTTATTGAAGTTTAGCTTTTGAGAACTGAAATTAACTTTGTATTGAAAATCTGGATTGAAAAAAGTTAAACCCAAATGATGTGCTACAGAAGAGTAGATAGGAGTTTGGTGAGCTATAAGTAATTCTTCAGAAGCTGGCTCTGTAATCGTGGAGATGTCAAGAAGTGATAAAATTTGTTTTGAAACTTCAAAGCCAATTAAATTAGAAGGATGTCTTTCTATATGAAAAAGATAATGGCGTTGATAATTATCTCTGATAAAACTTGAGAGTTTAATGTCTGTACTTTGCTCTTTTGATTCTAAAGTTTTTAAAGAAGAATAAACTTGATCGATCAAGAATTGTTTATCATAAAAATTAACATCATTTACTTCTTTTATTACTGTTTGTAATGGAGTATTCTTTTGAAAGTAATTAGCAAGGTTTTGATCTCCATGCCTAAACTCTGGATGCAGAGATGTATTTAGCTGAGGCCAATAACCATTAAAATATATATAAGGCAATGAAATACATCTACAGTTTTTAGGTAATCTTTTGATGATTGCTTCACTACTTTGTTCTCCATACTTATTTTCAGGAGTAGGTTGATATATAAAAAGCTGACATTGCTCTAAAATATCACTAGCAATAATTTCTTTATCTGCAATTGCTTTAAAATTGAAAGGGATTTTTATATACTGATATTTAGCAGAAAAGTCACTTGATAGTTGCAGGTTTTTATTAACAATCCATCGTTGATAATTACTGTATATAGTGTATCCTATTTTTTTCATAATTGATAATTATTTGATTAGTATTTTACTATAGTTTTTGTATGTATATTTTTCAAATCTATCAAGTCGAGAAATTTAGTGAAATTATAAGCATTAAAATTATAGCCCGCTTTAAGAGAATAAAACTTGAATTTTTCGACTAAGCTAGTTATGGATTTTCCCAAAAAATAATTAGTATAAGCCAAAGACTTTTGTAAATATTCAGTCATTAATTGATACTCTTCTGCTTGATAAAAGTTCCAAGCAAACCAGACTAAATTATGATAGAGCGATCGCTCTTTTTTACGACTTGCCTTTTCTGGTAATTCTGAATTACGAAATAAATTGTCTAATACACTTTCGGAAGCTTTCGCCATTGCTAATATATTTTCACTATCAACTTTTGGAGACTGATAACGTTCAACTGCAACCTGGTATGACCAATCACCAGAACAATTTATTAAAGCCAAACGAGATAGTAAGTCAATTTCTTGTGCATAATTTAATTCTGTTTTAAAACCTCCTACCCACTCTAACCATTCACGCTCAAACATCATTGCTCCCATATACAATTGCTTACAAACCAGGAAAGTTTCCCAATCTAACAACGGAAAATCATGCCAGGGTTCAACATCAGTCAGCATTTCTCCAAGTTCATTTACCCAACGGAAACCTGCACAAACCCATCCCAAAGATGGATTAGTATCAAAACAAGCTACTTGAGAAGCTAAGAGATGGGGGAGTAGGCGATCGCTACCATCCAAAAATACGATCAACCAACCTCGTGCCATATTAATTCCCTGATTACGAGCTACGGAAATTCCTTGATAATTTTGATAGCGCGTATACCGAATTTGACTTTTGTAGGGTTCTAATGCTTTACGAATGTTATCTGTTGAACCATCATCTACCACAATAATTTCGTAGTCATCATAGCTTTGCTTCATAATACTCTCTATAGTTTGAGAGATACTTTGACTACAATTGTAGGCATAAATAACTATACTTACTTGTGGTTTAGTCGTAACCTCCAGAGTTACTGAAGAACTTATAACTTCCCTGGCAAAATTAAGAATTTTTTGTGCATACAATGCTGGACTGTGTTCAGTTGCCAATATACCTCGACCATTTTCTCCCATTCTGGCAAAACTAGCAGGATCTGCAACAAAATTTTGTAGTTGTCGCTGAATATCTGCAATTTCGTGATCGTGATTGACAAAAGCTACAGCATTTTCTGGTATTTGAGCATACCAACCAATGCGAGTCACCAACGCAGGTAAACCATGACTCCAGATCCGGAGTTGACTTCCTGATGCTTCCCCACCAGTAGGATAGCGTAAATTAATTGCCAAGTCAGCATTAGCCAAAGCATTATCTAAGGTAGATTCAGTTACCCAACCATGCAATGTCACCCGCTCTTGGAGGTTGAAACGCTCAATTAAACCATCAAGATAATTTTTGTCCCAAACTTGCCCATAAATATCTAAGCGAAACAGAGACTTTTCTGGTAAAGTACCTAAAGCTTCAATTACTGATTGAACCCGACGATATGTGCCTCCTAAATAACCAAATATAATTAGTTGATAGGGTGGGCGTTGTCTGGAACTATTTTTAACAACAGGGGATATAGGTGTGGAGGGATAGGGTAAAGGAGCATAAAGAACAGGCCAGCGCTGTTCCTGTTGCACCATTGTAAATGGGTTGTGATTATGAAGTATTACTCCTAAAGAATTTTCGAGTGCTGCAAAAGTTAGGGGATATCGCTCAGAAACTACACTCCATGTTAAATTATGCCCAAATAATTTCTCAATATCTTGCTTGCAAAAAACACCGTAACATCTAACCATTAAGTCAATGTAAGCATCTTGCTGACTTCCCGGTTGCAAATACTCTGGAAATATTGTAGTGAAAAGGTAATGTAAATTTACATCATGGATAATGACGATACCTGGATATTGCTGACTAACTTTCCAGATAGAACCGTGAAATGCAGCATTATTACCAATGTTATAGAAATTAATATCAGCTTTTTTAATCTCAGTATCAGGCAATAGATCGGGGTGATAGTGACGGACTTCACCATATTTTGTTAGTTCTGGACTCCAATCATCTTTATCTGTCCACAGAACAATATCAGCATATTTTTGTAAATCTGCTAATATGCGATTTGTATAATGAGCAATATCAGTTTTTTCTGGTGGCAGGGGACAAAACCAGTTAATTCTCATCAGTAATATTAATCCTAGTAAACGTAATTTGCTAGTAACTTATAAATTGTTGATTCAGCTAATGATTTAACAAAATATTCTAAGGTTAATTTAGCTTTCATAGGATATTTTCGTAAGTATTCATGGGTATCCCGGATTAAACTCAAATCATTAGCTTTTTGCACTGCTTCATTTCGGTTGCTGAAATACATAGGATAATCCTTTCCTAAATACTCCTGAACTGCTGGAAGTGGATTAACTAATATTGGTGTATTTCTAACAATACATTCAATTATAACATTATTCGCACTAGCGTCATACAAATCTAGGTAAACAATGTTTTGTGTTAATAAATTATCATAGTCTTCATTTGCTAAATATTTTATAACCTCAACATCATTATTAGTTATAGATAAATTGAAGGTTTCTTTTTCTTTAGCAAACAAAGACTGAATTTGTAGATCGTCTTTGATTAAAATAGCCTTTTTTATCTGGCTCTGTGGCAAATAATAAATCGAATTTAACCTCCGGAGCCACCAACCTATTTGAATTATTTTTCGATTTTTATTCGATAAAAATTTATCAAAATCAAAAGTTTTCCCGGGTGTTTCTGTAGGGTGAAGTAATTTAATAATTGGTATATTCAACCTTTTTTTCAGCCAATGTTGATGATATTCTGATAAACAGAATAAACCGATACAATACTTAAGGCTTTCTTGCCATAACTCAGTAGCAAATATACTTTGGGGAGCTTGTTCGTACTCAAACCATTTAGGAACTCTAGGAGGAACATGGATAAATCCAATCCAAGGCTCTTGATATGGAGTAGGATTATTTTTAGCTTCTCCTGGACTACCACCCCAACAAAACTTTCTTTCTATAAAACCATCTAATAAAACCCCTTTTTGATGATGTAAAGGTTCTAAACTACGCAATACACCAGACCATCCAAATCTGTGAGTTCCGTATTGGCGTTTCCACGATAAGTCAATATTAATTCTTGGTGGGTAATTAGTCATAAAAACAAGGATTATAACGTCATGCAAAAACTCTTTTATAGACTGCGATTTTAATTAATTAGTCATAAAAAAATATTATTTTCTCTGGACAATACAAATCTATTTTTATCAGTATTTTTACTTTTTTCTGTTCCTGACTAGATATATCCGGAAATTAAATATTCTTTGGCGTAAATCTTTGAAAATATTCGCAGAAGTTATTTATTATTTACTTAATTGATAGATGTCTAATCAGAAATATCATGTTATAGTAAATAGAGTAATTTTAGTAATCTTTAATCATGGAATCATCTGTAAAAAAGACTAACAAAGTAGCAGAAAGTATAGAGCGGGGTAAAGAACTCAGACAGCAAGGTTTAGTTGAGAAAGCAATCTCTGAATTTGAGAGCGCCAGACAGCAAGCTCCTAAAAATTTAATGGCTTTAAACCAGCTAACTACTCTCTACACTATGCAAGAAAATTGGCAAGAAGTAGTTAACTGTTGTTATCAGATTATTTCTTTGCGCCCAAATAATGTAGGAGCATATTTGCGATTAGCAAATGCTTCGGCAAAACAAAATAATTTGTATGCTGCTGTAGGATATTTTCAGAAGGCAATACAATTAGAACCTACTAAGCTAAAACCTGGAGATTACAAAGAGTTAGGCGATATTTTGACTAGACTAGGTTCTTCAGAAATGCAAATAAATCAGACTAATGAGGCGATCGTAGCTTATCAAAAAGTAGTGGAGCTAAAGCCAGATCTACCTGCTCCAGTTCATATTAAGCTAGGTGATGCTATGCAAAAACAAAAAAGGTTTGTACAAGCGATCGCTTCTTACAAGAAAGCTTTGCAAGTAAAGCCAGACCTGAAAGAGATGGTATATATCAAGTTAGGTCAGGCACAAATGGAAGTTGCTTTGTTTGATGAGGCGATCGGTAGTTTTGAAAAAGCAGTAGAGCTAAAGCCCGATCTAGCCTCTGCTTTCCGAAATTTGGGTTATGCTTACCAACAAAAGGGTTTATTAGATAATGCTATTAATAATTATCAAAAGGCGATTAAACTTAACCCGGATGGACGTGGTTTATATATTCTCATGGGTGATGTTTTGACACAGCAAGGTCGCGTTCCTAAAGCTAATGAATATTACCAAAAAGCAGAATCAATGAAATAGCTGACTGAAAAGTTTCGATAAAAAATAGCGATCGCTCTGGTAAGACACTGGAGCGATCGCTTAAATTCTAAAACTAGAAAGTTCATATACAAGAGAAATATTTGATATCATGTCCGTTGATATCATTTGTGTAAAAGCTAAAGAAATATCTACTTTAGGTTTAAGGTTTTTACTTTTCTATTAGAAGTTCTAACTTCTGACTTGCCTTCACTATAGAACCCCTGAAGGGATCTATTAAAATTATAGATTGAGTGTAGAGGAGTGGGGGAGCAGAGGAGTAGGGGAGATGGTGAAACAAGAGGGCATTTTTTTACTTTTTTGCTATATTCTCTCACTCCTGACTCCTGACTCCTGACTCCTGAGCCAAAAACCCACATCTTTAGAAAGATACCAAATGGCTTCTATACGCAAGTCTTACGCTTGCCTCCGCCTCCGTTTTTTGTCTTGGACTGCTTCCCGGCGACCAATAACAAAAATATAACATATGCTATGCATTCAAAAAAAACAACTAAAAAGTCGTCCGCTTATGGGCGAGGCTTTAAACCCAATTTTTCGGTAAGCCTTGAGCTTATACCAATTAAAAAAAAGAATGCTGCAAAAGGGTAGCTGTCGGTCAGAGATCCTGAAAAATAGCTACTCCAATTATAGCGGTTTTCACTTCATGACTTGCATTACTTCTTCCTTCTTCCTTCTTTCTTTAAACTCAAATCTCTGTACTCTAAAAAACATGAAAACTGCTATAATTTTAGATAGTTATCTAATCGCGTTTTTACCTTTTTTAAAATATTTATCCCTTCTGTCCTAGATAACTAAAGCTTTCTTGCTTCTTCCTTCTTTCGTAGGGAGGTTGCATGCAACCTCCCTACCATTTATAACAAACACTTATCACGCTTCGTATTAGGCTAAATTCAAGTCATTACTCATCACAAAATATACTGAAAAGCCAAATAATATCTATAACATTAAGAACATCATTAATATTTTAAAATGAATTATTTATCTTGACTTTATACACGATGTGTTATATCTATATTTGTAGTCAAAATAATGAGGAGACGATGATGGAGAAGCGAACATTAGGCACATCTGAAATTAAAATTACCCCAATTATTATGGGGACATGGCAAGCAGGAAAAAATATGTGGGCAGGTATTGAAGATTCTGAGGTTATTAAAGGAATTAGAGCTGCTTTTGATGCAGGTATTACCACAATTGATACTGCTGAAGTTTATGGAAATGGTTACTCAGAAAGAATTGTGGCTCAAGCATTGGGAGATGTTCGAGAACAAGTGGTTTTAGCGACTAAAGTTTTTGTTAATCATCTCAAATATGACCAAGTAATAGAGGCTTGCGATCGCTCTCTGAAAAATCTTAATACTGATTATATAGACCTCTATCAAATTCATTGGCCATCAGGTGCATTTAACAGTGAAATTGTACCAATTGAACAAACAATGAATGCTCTAAATAAACTGAAAGAACAGGGTAAAATTAGAGCAATTGGTATTTCTAATTTTTCTAGCGAACAAATGGCAGAAGCATCTCAATATGGTCAAATTGATAGTTTACAACCACCCTATTCTTTATTCTGGCGAAAAATAGAAAAAGCAGAAATGCCTTACTGTGTTGAAAATAATATTTCTATTATTGCTTATTCTTCCTTAGCACAAGGATTATTAACAGGTAAATTCGGACCAGACCACAAATTTGCTGAAGGGGATCATCGTGCTAAAAATAGATTATTTTATATTAAAGAAAACTACGAACGAGTGCAAACAGCTTTAGAAAAACTGCGCCCTATTGCCGAAGCTAAACAATGCACTATGGCTCAATTGGCGATCGCCTGGTTAATTGCCCAACCCCAGACAAATGCTATTGTTGGAGCGCGAAATGCGGAACAAGCGACGGCAAATGCTAAAGCTGCGGATGTTAAATTATCTCAAGATGAGCTGGCAGAAATTGATGGTATTGGGCGGATAGTTACCGATCCTTTAGACGATCGCCCTGTTATGTGGGATTTTTAACAAGCTTTCAGCGATAGTGATACTAAATACGGTTTATTGAGTATCCTTTTAGGGAGATGGGGGAATGGGGAGTAGGGGGAGATGGTTATAGAGGATGGGTGAAAAAGGTACTTTTAATAACCGGATGTGGTATAATATCATGTCCGCTGGTATCGGAGCGTGTAAACCTAACCGTTAATATCTATGGGAAATTTAAGTTGTTTTGTGCTTTTAACCCTTCTGTCCTAGATAACTAAAGCTTTCTTTCTTCTTTCTTCTTCCTTCTTCCTTCTTCCTTACCCTTACCTTACAAGACCGATGCTACCGGACATGATATGAATCTATTAGTAGTGGAGTGACAGATATTCAGTGGTGCGTTACGACAGATTTTTCAATACATGACAGCGAGTGATTGTAAGCTGTCTAACGCACCCTACTGGAATGTTTAAACTAAAATAGTGCATTAGGGAATCAGGTTCTGTAGGGGCGGGTTTAACCATAGGGACGTTTTGCTGCGCGACATGTTTGCGGAGCATTCCGGAACGGAAAACGCATTTTTGCCTGTGCAACGTCCGTACAACGAGTTTTCAAATTTAGTCAGATAAACCCGCCCCCAATGATATCACGCACCGTCCTAGGGGGCGGGTTTATGTAAATCTTAGAGTAAGCATGAAAGTTTCCGTTGAAACCCGCCCCTACTATTGTACCATTTTAGATGAAATAATCCACTACTGCTCCGTCAAACTTGACACTCCACTACATTAAGCAGACATGATATAAATCAGGATTTCCAGTCAACGAAGCGAGTATAAAAATAAGCGATCGCTTCCCCAATAACAGTCCGCATACCTTCACTAGAGTGCCACCATTTCTGAGGGTTATAACCTTTGGGTTCAAGAGCAATCACACCTACCTGAATATCTGGACTAAAAACATTCCGATAAATCATCCAGCTACGACGAGCGTGGGGTCCTAAAGAATAGATATTGATAGAGCTTACTTTGAGATTAGAAGTTTCTAGCCATTCTTTCACTGCTGTAGCAGAAGCAGTAGTGCGATATTTGGTAACTTGAGGAGTGGGTACAGCAACTACTCGCTCTGGATCGACACCCCAGATCATCAAAGTTGCGGCTGTTAGTTCGGCAAAGTTGTCATATTCTGATAGATAAAATCCCTTACCTATGGGGGTACCTGTGGTAATTAATTTTTGATAAGCACCCCGATTAAATTCTGCGATCGCCGATTTTACTGCATAGTCTGACATCCAACCTTCAACTATTAATAAATCAGCTTTTATAGGAGAGTTTACTGCTAAGAATGAATAAATATTAAAGCAGCACATCACAATCAGAAAGATAATTAATCCTAGAATTAATATCCATAACTGAATTGTTGAAGTTAATTTTTCTAGCCACTCTAATAGGTGATTTTTGAATTGCTTTAGTTGGTTATTTTTCAGTGACATTCATATATAGCTGAAGTCAGTAGGGATGAATACTCATTCACCCCTACATTCTTGCGGTATAGTATTTTCAAATGAGATGTAAATTTAGAATATTTTTTTTCCTTTTTGACTATTCCCTATTCCCTATTTCCTGTTCCCTCTTTAGATGTAAATATTCAAAAACACTCTTATCTCCAATATCTGGAGGTATTGGTTGAAATGCCTTTCGGATAGCAAAAATTATAAATAGAAAAGCCCAAATTCCTAATAAAAATTCTTTCATTTCAATTGATAAAAAACCAACTAAATGAGACAGGAGTAAAAAGGGTACTAAAGGTGTGAGTAACTTAGTTTCTAGACGGTTAAAGCAAAAAGCTTCTTTGAAATAAATACCAGTTAAAGCAGCAAAGGTAAAACCTACGCCAAAAATAGTGACTGGATTGTTGTAAACTATTAAGGCAAGGGACTCACTACTGTTAATTGCTAAGATTACCGTGGTAATGGCCCCTATTAGCCAAAATAGCTGGAGTATTCTGTGTAAGGTGGCCATATAAATATGAATAGTGGCCAAACTTATGCCTAAAGCTAGACAAAAACAGCCAATTAGGGGCGTAAGTGCTTGAATAACGGTTGGATTATTACCTTGCCATAAGACTAGGACACTGCCTAATGCAAAACTAAGGGCAGCTATCATTAAGCCAGTACGGTAAATAATTACACCCAGGCGATCGCTTTTAGTTATGGTAAAATCTCCGAACTGTCCTTGATAAACTATTGGTTCTGGAGATTCTAGTATTTGTGTCATAGTTTACTCGTAAGATAGATTAACTGAATTTTTTTTATTCTATATATTCTTTAATCATAAACCTGGATAAGTTCAACAATTAATAATTAATAATTAATAATTAATAATTACCTCTTCTTTTCAAAGAGAGGATTGATTCAAAGGAAAATTTTTTCTTCTCTTGGTCGATTGGATATGGCGAGGTCTCCTCGCCATCCCTCTATCGCTTGTTTCTCCTTTAAAGGAGAGGCTTTAAACCTTAATTATTCGGTAACAACTTTATGCCAAAATCTAATCAACGACAAAATAAAAATAAGTCTCAACCTGATACCAGAAACCTTAAACCAATCGAAATTGATGAGACTATTATATCAGCGAAAAATGCTAAAGTGAATGGTGGAGAAAATGTAACGATAACTGTACCTATTGAAGATTTTTTACAGCGGATAGGTGCTTTTCAAGGGATGGAAAAAGAAGATGAAGCAGAACAAATTCATTGGGAAGTTTTTGAACAAAAATTGGAGGAAATTCTCGGCACTACAAATCTAGAAGTTAATCTGACTAATTTAAAAAAGTATTTAAAATATCTGAAGCAAAATCTGACAATTCCTTGTTTAGTTACAGGTATGGAAGAATTTGAATGGGAAGAACATTATACAATGGGTCCAGGAAGTAAAAAAGAATATCAAAAGCTAAAAAAGACACAACCATCTTACACAGATCAATTTAATCTGTTAAAATTAGATAATATATTAGATGTGGAATACGGAATTTTTGCTGTATTGGAACGGACTACAGATAATCGAAAGTTTACATTGCCACTAGCTGATTTAGAAACTGTTGTAGAAGATTCTATTAATGGTGAATTATTAGAAGATTATTCGATGTGGTTTTTTACTTATTGTGAGTGAAGTTGTTATACCATGTCTGGTTGTAGTTATTGTTATAAATAAATAGCTAGGAGTCAGGAGTCAGAAGTGAAGATAAGAGAGTTTTAATGTACAAAGAGGAGAAAGTTTTTTTATTGCTAATTATCCGGACATGATTTTATATATAGATACTCTAAAATAGCAAAATAGCAAATAATATTATGTTTGCTTGAATACTTATAAATAGTAGTAGGGGCAATTTCCTACGGAATACTTCGTAAACGCGTTTGCGGGGCATTCCGGCACGGAAATTGCCCCTACAGTAGTTAGGAGAGAAAAGGCTTTGTTGGATGAAAGTAGCGATAGAGCATCCATTCCGCAGCTATATCCCTCTTTTTCGCAATTTATTGATGTTCTATTCATCTATTGGACAATAGTTATTGCTCTGCTGAGAAAGCGTTTCGGCTGTCGCCGACATGTTTGCGGAGCATTCCGTCAGGAAAAGGCTTTTCAAGTGCGGCAGCTATATCGGTCTCTTTCGCAATTATTGATGTTCTATTCATCTATTGTCCAATAGTTAGGGTTGGCAAATTAAACCTCAAAGCTTTAATTTGCAAAAGTTTCAGCCCCCTCCCACATCCACATTGATGTTCTATTCATCTATTGTCCAATAGTTACAGCAGTTTCCGCACGTTATTATTGCATAGCGCTACTTGAGTCGGGAATAGGGAATAGGTATGGAGGGAATAGTAAACTGTCAAAGGATTTCAGGATTTAGAAATGTCCGCGCTCTTTGCTTCGACTGCTATACATATGCCGAGCAAGTGCGGCAGCTATATACTTTCATGCAACAAAATGTGATATTATCTGGATATATAGCAATCATATTTCAGTTGTGAGATTTTAGCAGTACTTAGGAGTCAGGAGTCAGGAGTCATATAAAATCCGGTTGAATAGTTATTGTATAGTTGGGGGTGGGGAGTAGGGGAGTAGGGGAGTAGGGGAGTAAGGGAGATTGAAGTTAATTATAGAATTATAAACATATACTATATAACCGCATTCTATATCAGAATATGGAAGGATTTTGATTTATCTTAATCGTTCTGAAATATCTCATAAATCATTCCTAATTGCTATACCAGTAATTATTGTAGGGAAGTTTAATCGAAACTCCCTACTTTGGTCTACTGAAATTAAAACTGCTAAAGTTGCTTAATCAGTCTTGACAAGATAGAAATCTTATCTGATAACAAAATCCTCCGCTGTGAGAGTAGGAGAAGCAGTTAGAGTGGCAAACTGACCGCCATCTCCAAAATCATTCCCACTACCATTAGCATTGTAGAATAAAGCACCATTAGTAGAATTATAAACAATAATAGCGTCACTGGTAGCAGCATCACCATTACTTTCTACGATAGCAAACTCATCCCCAATATTTCCACCAGAAGCAGTGGTAATTTCTGTGAAAGTCGTCAAGTCAAGCAGAATCAAATCTAAGTCTGGGTTGAAGTCTGTAATTTCATCTATCCCTAAGTCCGCTTGACTAAATTCGCTATTGGCAGCAAAAATAAAGCGGTCAATACTCGCCCCACCAGTCAGGGTATCATCACCCGCACCACCATTCAGGCGATCGCGACCTTGACCACCAGTGAGAATATCTTCCCCATTACCTCCTAACATCCGATCATTACCCAAACGACCAATTAAGGTATCATCACCATTACCGCCAAAAATAGTATCGTTTTCCAAACCACCATTCACACGGTCATTACCATTTCCACCACTAACATAGTCATCACCACGGTTGCCATTAATCTCATCGTTCCCAGCAGCACCATTAATAGTATCGCTACCACCCAGACCACTGAGAGTATCATTACCACCAAGACCATCAATATTGTCGTTACCAGTACCACCACTCAGGTTATCAGCTCCTGGAGTTCCTGTGATAGTTTGGTTTGGAGAAAACTCATAAACAGTAGTAGTACCACTAATTTCATTACCAACTACTAATAACGGTTCTCCATTCGGACTATCTTCTGCGGAGATAAACGCAAAACCTTCCGGTCCTAAATCTCCTGCTGCTTCAAGTTGCTCTGGGGTTGGATCAGGGTCACCATCTTCATTAGTATCAAATTCAACAGAGAAGTCACGGTTATTAAAATATTCGACAAACCTTGGTTCATTGGGCTCACTAACATCATAAACCATGATTCCCCCTGTGCGTTCTAGACCAATAAAAGCATAGGGTGTACCGTCTACAACTCCTGTAGCTATGGCTTCAGGTTCAGGACCAAAGTTATCGCTCCGAGTATCAAAAGTATTTTCGTCCCGGTCAGAATTGAAGTTATCTGGTATTTGTTCTGCAGTAATTTTTTCAAAAGCATCGCCACTGTTGAAAACCCTGTTACCAGCACTATCCCAAACACTGAAAGAGCGACCACCATTAGCAAAGATTTGATCGAAGTCACCATCACCATCAATATCCCCATCTCGGTTTGTCACCCTCAGATTACCTAAAGCGGCAGGATCATTAAGTGCAGCAACGTCAAAAACATCGGGATCGAGTACATAATCATCATCTCCTACCTCTGCTTCTTCATTTAGAGCATCATACTCTCTGACATCTCCTTCATCTGCTGTAACATAGTAGGTCTCACCTTCTATATCAAAGGAGGCAATACTATCTGGTTGCAATAACCCAAAAACAGGCCAGTTGTTGAAATTAATTCCACCATCTTGATCGCTAGGATCGATTTCATTAGTTAGTGTTGAGAAATCAATTACACCTAGAACTACTGGTACTGGTTCGGGACTGAGAGGAACACTACCATCACTATCAATTTGTTCATCTAGGAGACTGAAGTCATTATCATTGAGTACCGCTAACCTTCCATCTGGTAGTAATGATATACCTTCTACTTTGTCTCCAGCAGTATAACCAATGGAAGGTAGGTTAGTTACTTTAACTTTATTAACTGCTTGAATACCTAATGCTGCTAAATCATCTGCAGTTTGTTGTTCTAGGGTTTGACCGTCTGGTAAACTTGGCGCACCGTCAGCAAGTAAATTAGTTGCACCTGTGAGGTCTATTTCAAAGATAAACTTTTTGCCTGTCGCAGTAACAGAGGAGTCTCTTTCTACAACAAAGAATTTACCAGTGTCTGGGTCATAGACAGCATCTCCCATTTTATCAACTAATTGAGTAGGATCGTCCGGATCTAAAGTTGGTTTTTCTAGGAGATAGACATATTCTGCTACGGGTTCTCCATTACTTGGGTCAATACCTAACATTCGGATGATACTAGAATTGTTAGAAGTGTTCCGATCGGGATTTTCTAGAGGTGTTTGAATAAAGCTGTAGAGAATACCTTCCTGTGTATCCAGAGCAAGAGCTTCAAAACCACGGTTCCGGCGACGCTCAGAATATTCTGCTGGTAGGGTTTCTGTACCAAAAGTTCCTGCTGCTTCTCCTGCTAATGCTCCTGTTCCTTCAGGTACAAAACGGTTTATAAGTGAACCATCAGTATCAAAGTTGTAAATGGCGGGGCGATATTCATCTACAGTCCAGAAAGTGCCATCAGTAGGGCTGATGACAATACCTTCCATGTCTGCACCAAAGGGATCGTATTCTAGGAGGTTGCCAAAAAGGTCTACTGGTTCCTCGTCTACTACTGGAATATTAGGTAAACCTGTGATGGGAGTGGTACCATCTTGCCTGGTTAGGAGAATTTGGTCAGTTATATCAATATCACCACTGCTTTCATCTAATGTAAAGCGGACAATTCTTGCTTGATAGTCTGGCAAAGCAAATGGTCTTTCATTAGCGCCGTCACCGTCTACATCTGTGGGTGCGCCATTAGGTCCCCGGTCTGGTACGGTGACAAATTGTAAGTTGCCGTTTTCGTCCTCACCCTCAAGCCATAGTCCGGATAAACCACCCAGGAAAATATCTTCATCTCCTTCAGTTGTACCAAGAAGTGGCAGGTCTGAAAACTCAAATCGTCTCAGGTTAGGAAGACCGCGACTGTAGTCTTTTACTCCCAATGGTAGAACATCTACAATTTCTTCATTGTTAATATCTACTACTGCTACGGCATTATTTTCTTGCAGAGTTACAAATGCTGTGGTGTCATCAGCAGAGACAGCGATAAATTCTGGTTCTAGGTCTTGAGCTGCATTTGACCCAGGTCCGTAGATCCGCACGCCTTTGTTACGCAATTCTTCTTCCCGACCAATGAAAGCTTCAAAGTCAGCGGTAGAGACATTTGCTTGAGTTAAATTGTTTATTCCAGTAGAAATGTCAATAATACTAACGGAACCTTCTGGGTCATTACTGTAGTCATCGTTGGGTTCCCCTTCATTTGCCACCAACACCTTTGTCCCATCCGAGGTAAAGGTCAGCATATCTGGTAATGCACCCACCGTAACTTGATTGAGTACAGTGCCATCAGCATTAAAGAAGACAACTGAACCTGGGTCTTGTTTGATGCTAGCTTCAACTGCTACTGCTACAAGACCATTGTCATTAACTGCAACACTATTAGCACCTGCACCGAAAGGGGAAACATTTATTTGATTTATACGAGTCGGGTTAGTGGGGTCGCTAATGTCTAATACATCAATAGTGGCACTATTGGCATTGACAACAAACACTCTTTGTGTATTGCGGTCATAAGCTGTAATTTCAGCAGCACTTTCATCGAAAAGCCCTGTTTCAAAAGTACCTAATACTCGGAGTTTTGGGTCAGTCATTAATCTTCCTAGTTGTATATATGTTTAATGCACCGAAGGTATATTACCAGCTTATCTTTAAGAAAAGTTTAATTATCTAATTAAAAATAAAACTTGGTTTGTAAACATATAATCAAGGAATTGTCAACTACCATAGGCGATCGCCTGGTTAAGTAATTAGGGCTTGCTGATTAAATATAAAAGGATTGACAGATAAAAGTTTTAGCCTTTTTAGGTCTTGAAAAAGTACAAGGTTTTCGTTCTAAAGAGCTGCATAAAGTGAGGATTTTAGGTTGACTATGGCAGACAGATCACTCTTATAATTCTTCCTCCTGTCTCCTCGCTCCCATACCCATTCCTCCTGACTCCTGACTCCTATCCTCACCCATAAGACTTTTTCAGCAAACCCTAATTAATAATTGACCTTTTTCTCAAATTCGTGTTATCTAAATCACTATTTTTGTGGTTGATAATGATGACATTGGTCGCAATTTCCGTTTGGGTTAACTGCACAAAGCAAAAATGGAGAATGAGCGTTATAAATGCAGGTCGCTTTCCGGTCAGTAGTTTTGGCTAATAAATTTAATTTTTGTTGATGGTATGCAATTAGTCTTTTGATATGACTATGAGATTGTAGTCTCATTCTTTCCATTCCTAAGTTTGTCATTTTTTAAATTTATTTTTATTGTTAATTTTCATACTTAAATATACCATAATAAAATATTAAACTGCTTGTCTATTTCAACTACATGAGATTTAAGGAACAAGTGGCTTTCACTGTTACTAATTATTTTTAGCTGTTCCCTAGATTAGATAAAGTACCTAAAAGCTTGTTAATGGCAAACTCCTCAATTGAATACCCAAACATAAATTTATCGGAAAATTGGAAATAATCGAGTTTATTTAACCACGACTTGTTCCTTCTTTATAAGGAACAGGTGGATCTTCATTGGAGCGACTAACAAACTGATGAAAAATTTCTTCTGCCAATTCATCAAAATGTTTTACTTGGAGATTATTTTTCATTTTCATATTCGGCAATCCAATGATTAATACTATGAATAATGCCCATAGCACAAAATAAAATTTATGGTACATATAAATCACCTATGAATAATGAATAATTGATAATGGAAAGTGGATCTTCATTAATTGATAATTGATAATTGATAATTGATAATTACCTCTCCCTTTTAGGGAGAGGATTGACACAAAGGGGGATGCATATTTATTTTTTTCCCCTTGAAAGGGGAGGCTTTAAACCTGAATGGTCTAATTATTTAATTGTTTAATTATTAATTATTTCGGTAAAAACTCTAATTATCAATTACTAAAAGTACAGTTATATGAATAGGTAAATTTTAATTCATGACTAATCAATGTATATGAATTAGCTCCGAATAATTATTAGCTATTTAATAACTCATAGGGTTGTATAAATTACTCTTCAGATAAAAAGCTAGATTTTACGCAAAATCATTTTTTTTTTTCTTTACGGAATAAGAAATATTCAAGTTGTATATAATAATTATCGCAGTTAGCAGGTCGCTTATCAGTCGTAAATAAATTCCAAATAGGTTAATGTTATACCAATTCTCATGCATTAACGCTATAGTTGGATAAAACTTCAGTTATTAAGTAATTAAACTAAGATAATTACTTTTTTGTTAGAAAAGAGCAATTTTAGCATTAATTATTCTTGTTTGTACGGACGTTGCACAGGCAAAAATGCGTTTTCGGTTCCGGAATGCTCCGCAAACATGTCGCGCAGCGTTTTGCTGGCGCACAACTTTCCTGACGGAATGCTCCTAATTACGCACTTCGGCTGTCGCCGACATATAAAGCGGAGCTTTGCGTTAGCAAAACGTCCCTACACTCCCCTACTCCCCTACTTCAATCAAATATAGAAAAGTTTTTGAGAAATGGTATTACTAATAGGGAGATGAGATAATGAGGAAATTCAAAAATAGCATTATGTTTGGTATTTAATATAAATAATCTCTCAATAATTGGCAAAACAGAAAAAAATATTCCCACTCCATAAGAAGAGGGAATATTGAGTGATGGTTGAGTTGGCAAAAAACTAGCGAAAAAAATTATATTATATCCGGTAGCATCGGTATTGTATAGGGAAATTCAGTAATTAACAATGTTCATGTCGTTGACAGCCGATACAATGGTAGGCTTCAAGGCGTGAATTGTTGAATGAATAATTAATTGACTATCAACTCTTAATTATTAATTATTAACTATAGCAATCCTATTTTATTCGTGACAAAAATCTTACTGCTTTTTAGGGAACAAGGAGCAAGGAACAGGCAATAGGAAACAGGTGAGAGTTTCAACTTTTTTATTGACTTTTTAATTACCCGCAACCTATTTAAAATTTCTATATTAATTATTAATTATTCGGTAAGGAATAAGGAAGAAAGAAGAAGGCTTTAGTTATCTAGGAGAGAAGCTTTAATATAAGGAAAAACCTTACATAAGGTAGATATTTTTCCTGCTTTTACACAAACGATACTAACGGAAATGATATTATTTGTACTGAAGTAAAATAGATCAAGTCTGTAATGAAATCAAAAAAACTTATCCTCACAATTTCAGTGGCAAATCTCCCCCCTATTACCGGGTAATTAATAATTAATAATTATTAATTAAATAATTGAGGTTAAAAGCCTCCCCTTGAAAGGGGAAAAAAAATAAATTTTTTCCTGATTAGTGTCAATCCTCTCCCTAAAAGGGAGAGGTAATTATCAATTATCAATTATCAATTATCAATTAATGAACCTACTTTCTTCCTCCCCTACTCTCCTACTATACAATAACTGTTCAACCGGATATTATATGACTCTTTTTTCAAGAGACCAATCTTCTAATCCAACCATTAACAGTAAACCGACTATGTTCAAATGCTTTGGAAGGACAAACTACAGGCATTACTTCATGTCGGCAACGACTATTAAAAAACACAATTGAATTATTAGCAGGTGTAATAGTTTTATAATTCTGATGAGTTATTGCTCCACCACCTTTCAATTCAGTATCATAAATTCTCAGTTCACCCCCAGAAAAAGCTTTAGGTTCTTGATAAAAATAATAAACATAAGTAAGTTCTCTACTAGCAGTTTTTTCACTACCTGCATCGTTATGAATTTTGTAATAACATCCATCATTATGTGCCGTTAATTGCACTTCAATTTCTGATATCTCGAAGGGACGAAAATTGAGTTTGGTTAATACTTCTGGCAATGTTTCTAATACTTTGCTTTGAATAAGTGCTGATAACTCAGGAAAGTATTGTGAAAATAGTACATAAGATTGGCGATATTTATCTGCTTTAGTTGTTGTGGTTGATTCAATATATTGGTCTCGTTTTTCAATTGCCTCTTCTATGGCTTTTTGATTATCTTCAGGTAATAATAAGTTGGTAATTTCCACATAATCAGCAGATAAAAAATTAGGTTTTACTTGTATTTTTGGCGGTGCTTTAGTAGAGAATATTGTGCCTAAATTATTTGTCTGTATTTCATTGAGTTGTTGTTTAGCTTCGGATACTAATGTAGCTGGTGAAGGATTATTTTGCTGAGATAAAAGACCTGTCATTTCTAGAATTTTTAGGGCTACTGTTGCTCGTTCTTGTGCCGGAAGTTGTTGATTTTTGAGAATTTCTTCTAAAGTATCAATTGACTGGAGCAGTAATTTTTTGACTCTTTCTGTGGCAACAATATTGTGATGATTAAAATTGCTACTTTTGTTTACTTTTGGTTCTGTGTACATAATGAAATTCGATAATTTACTAGAGGTTTGATGATGCTTTACCTTAATAGTTTATCTTATTGATTTGTAGATGAGATATATGTAGATAGTTAAATTAATATTGAATTCTCAAGGATATGTCTAAATTTATCCTAAAATCACATAGAAGTTAACAGTTATATCATGTCCGGTTAAATAGTTATAATTAAAGCTCGTAGTAGGGCTTGAGCAAAAAGTTATAGATATTGCTATAGTAGGGCTTGAGCAATATGAAATGATTTGCGAGAAAAAAACAGTAGGGGTTTGGTCTCCAAACCCAAGTGATAAGGGGTTTGGTTTCCAAACCCCTACGTTCAATAATTATAGCAGTTTTCATTAATATAGAGTACAGGGATTTGGGTTTAAAGGAAGAAGGAACAAGGAATAAGGAACAAGGAATAAGGAACAAGGAATAAGGAACAAGGAAGAAGAAGGAAGAAGTTTTGTAGTCTACCTTTGTGAAAACCGCTATAATAATTAATAATTAATAATTACCTCTTCTTATAAAGAAGAGGATTGTCTAAAAGGAATTATTTTTTCTTCTCTTGGTTGATTGGATATGGCGTTAACGGAGTGGCTCTGTTAAGAGCAGGAGACCCGCTCTTGCAAAGCCGCTCCGCTAACGCCATCCCATCCTAACGGACTGCTCCGCAAACAACCGCTTTTTTATCCATGAATGGAGAGGCTTTATACCTTAATTTTCCGGTAAAATATTACAACCTATTCAGAATTCCTATACAAACAAAAACTTTTTTATCACTAATCATCCAGACATGATATTATCCATTATCAGCTTTTTTTACTTTTCTATCCTTGTCTTGGTTGAGCAGATAACTTATTCTACCTTAAACTTACTAAGGAACCCTATATAATACCATTTATCAAAAACTTTTCTACATTTTATTGAGCAGGGGAGTAGGGGAGTAGGGGAGTGGGGGAGAAGTAAAAAGAGTAATAATTAACATTAACCTAGCTAAAATCAACAAAAAAGTGGTTATACTGGTACTAATTAGTGGATAACTGAAGTATTCCCCAAGTATAGCACTACTTTTGGGAATTGGTATAATTCCGATTGAAATCTAATTTTTAATATCTATGTCCAAAAAACTTGTAGTGATGGATCATGACGGTGCTGTAGATGATTTTCTCTCCACTGTTTTACTAATGACTATGGAAAATGTTCAACCTTTAGGAGTAATTGTAACACCTGCTGATTGTTATATTGAACCTGCAATTAGTGCCACTAGAAAAATTTTAGATTTAATGGGTTGTTCTGATGTTCCAGTTGCAGAAAGTACAGTGCGTGGCGTTAATCCTTTTCCGGTTTTATTTAGAAGAGATTCTTTTGCGGTTGACCATTTTCCAATTTTAAATGAGAAGGAAAATATTGATACTATTTTAGTTTCTGAACCTGGTCAAAATTTCATGGTACGAGTTTTAAAATCAGCACCGGAACCTGTAACATTAATGGTAACTGGTCCTTTAACAACTGTCGCTACAGCTTTAGATATTTCTCCAGAAATTGAGTCAAAAATTCAAGAAATTGTCTGGATGGGTGGTGCATTGAATGTACCTGGAAATGTGAGTAAAGATATGGAACCTGGTCAAGATATGTCTGCTGAATGGAATGCTTATTGGGACCCGTTTGCCATTGAGAGAGTATGGCAAACTCAAATTCCCATTGTACTTTGCTCGTTGGATATTTCTAATAATGTACCTCTAACTTCTGAATTTTCTCGTAAATTAGGTAGGCAAAGAAAGTATCCTATTTCTGATTTTGCCGGACAATGTTATGCGCTGGCAATTTCTCAAGATTATTATTTTTGGGATGTTTTAGCAACTTCTTATTTAGCACATCCAGAATTTTATGAACTGAAAGAATGGGAAACTGTAGTTATTACAAAAGGTGTCAGTCAAGGTCGGATAAAAGTAGAAACTGGTGGGCGAAAAATTATGGCAATGGAACAAGTAGATAGGGAGAGTTTTTATGATTATATCCTCCAACAATGGGCGCGGTAGAAATATAATTAATAATTAATAATTAATAATTAATAATTACCTTGAAGATATTGTTGAATAAATTCAATAAGTTCTTTGTTGATTTTTATAGTTCCAGAGTGTTTCTACGGCTTTTATTTATGAGTATTTAATAAGTAAATCAACCTTTCCTGTTAAAATATTATCCTTGTAAGCTAATAACCATTTATTTAAGGATATAATAGAAAAGTGAAAAAGCCTAGAAACTAAACGGAGAATCACCATATTACCTGATTATTGGGATTGACAATTAAAATCCTGAACATCTCAACATAAATATGGTAGTCAATTATCAAATATTAACAAAAATATTTATAGTTAGTTGGATAATAAATTATAGCTTATCAGTAGAGCTTGGTAAATTTTGTGCGTTATATATCAAATTTTAAAT
The DNA here is from genome assembly GCF_050016015.1 of Dapis hubbardiae BLCC-M172. NCBI lineage: Bacteria > Bacillati > Cyanobacteriota > Cyanophyceae > Oscillatoriales > Microcoleaceae > Dapis > Dapis hubbardiae. The sequence goes on along the minus strand of NZ_JBNHEQ010000001.1, from coordinate 6,193 downwards.
TAGAGCAAAAGTCAGTTATATCCGTTGCTTGATGTGTTTGATAGCTAAAGGCTGCAACCTCTTTTTTTTAGCTGGCTCTACTTAATATTTATGAATACTTAATAGACTTATTTAGATTAAGTTAATATACAAAGATAAAATTTAGTTTGACTATAGTTAATTAATGTGAAAAACCATAGAAATACTGACAATTGATTGGTAAAATTAGAATCGGCAGTTTTCAGATTATAGTTGAAACTGTCAAAAATTCATATTCTATATGTAGATGTAGATAAAATTATAATTATGGTAGAGCACAAACGTATTGGTATCCTTACCAGTGGTGGAGATTGTGCAGGTTTAAACCCCGCAATTCGAGCAGTGGTGTGTCATGCAGTAGGAACCTATAGTTGGGAAGTTTTAGGGATTCGTGAAGCTACTCAGGGATTGATGCAACGTCCGCCAAAAACAATCAAACTAGAGATTGAAAAAATTGACCCATTACTGATATCGGGTGGGACAATTTTAGGCACTACAAATAAAGGCGACCCTTTTGCCTTTCCAATGCCAGATGGTAGTTTGCACGATCGCTCTCAAGAAATTATTGAGGGTTATCATTTACTAAAACTTGATGCTTTAATTGGTATTGGAGGCGATGGTAGTCTGGCTATCCTCCGTAAACTTGCTCAACAAGGAAACTTGAATCTAGTGGGTATCCCCAAAACCATTGATAATGATGTCAACTGTACTGAACTGTCTATTGGTTTTAATACTGCTGTAAAAATTGCCACAGAAGCACTAGACCGCTTACATTTTACTGCTGCTAGTCATAGCCGAGTGATAATTTTAGAAGTAATGGGGCGAGATGCCGGACATATTGCCCTAAATGCTGGTATTGCTGGTGGTGCGGATGTGATTTTGATTCCGGAAATTCCTTACAAAATAGATAACATTTGTCACTATATCCGCAAACGTCAGGATTTAGGAAAAAATTACTCTTTGGTCGTTGTAGCAGAGGCGGTGCAGACTGAAGCAGGGGAGGCGGTGACACAAGATGATTTATTCGGTAAATCTCGATATGGGGGTATTGGGCAATATCTAGCAGATAAAATCTCTGCTTGTAGTGGTGCGGAAACTCGTGTTACGGTTTTAGGTCATGTTCAACGGGGTGGTGTTCCTTCTCCTACCGATCGCTTAGTTGCTTCAGCTTTTGGAGTGGCAGCAGTAGACCTGATTGCAGAAGGAAAATATGACCAGATGGTAACTTGGCAAAATCGACAAGTTGTCAGTGTTCCTATTGAAGAAGCGATCGCTAAGTACAGAGCAGTAGATCCTAATGATACTTTGGTGAAAACTGCTAGGAGTATGGGTATTTGTTTGGGAGATTAAACAGTGTTGCACAATGCAAAAAATTTAGGATTTTTGAATTTACTTCCGTAGGGGTTTGGTCTCCAAACCCTCTTCATACCATTGTGAAAACCTTCATCCCAAAATCTCAAAAACTATAACGTTACAGTTTGGGGTCTGACACCTCACCCCAAAAAAATGAGAAAACATCACCGTAGGGGTTTGGTCTCCAAACCCTCTTCATACCATTGTGAAAACCTTCATCCC
>NZ_JBNHEQ010000001.1:0-4500 GCF_050016015.1 Dapis hubbardiae BLCC-M172 | reverse complement strand
AAAATCTCAAAAACTATAACGTTACAGTTTGTGGTCTGACCCCTCACCCCAAAAAAAATTAGAAAACATCACCGTAAGCATCCATAATCCCAATATTTGTAGAATAGGCATTTTTTTGAGCGATCGCCTGCGTCAGGATTTGGAGATGGGTTTAGAGGCAAGTTTGGATATGGGTTTGGATATGGGTTTGGAGACTAGGGTTTGGAGACCAGGGTCTGGAGACCAGGGTTTGGAGACCAAACCCCTACGGTGGTGGTTTTGATGTCTGGTGGAGGGTTTGGAGACCAAACCCCTACGAATGCTCTTGATATGCTTTTATTGTTGCTTTTTTTAGCGTGTCCGAAACTAGGGGAAATGTATTGAGGATATGTTTAAATTCTGTTTCGGTTAATTGGTAAAGGTGGGCGATTATTCCATCAAGTTCGGCGCGGAGTTTGGCGCGTTTGGTTTCGTCGGTGATGCCTTTTTTATGGGAGGTTAATCCTGTTTCTTTGGCGAGTTGGTCAAATTCTGGGGTTGTGCAAATTAGTTTGGCAGCGCGTTTTACTATTTCGTTAAAGTAGGGGTCTTTTTCTGTTAGTCGGGGAACGGGAAGTTGATAGACATAAAAGAAATTTACGTTTGCTGAAACTCTAAATCTAATTCCATAGTCAACAACAAAACTATTCCATAAAGCAACTAATAATAATATTTCTTTGCTATTAGGTGGATTACTAATTTTGTCAGAACAACGTAAAACAGATTGAAAATTTTCTGCATGGAAACTAGGCGGAATAATAGTTGCAATTATTGTTCTAGAGTCAGTGTTTCTTGCAATTTTCCGAAACCCTGCGCGATATGTTTGATAATCTAAAATTTGCCTATTATCTTGATTTTTTCCTATAATAGCTTTTCTTCCTTCTGTTTCTTCAATCCAATATCGAGGTTTAGATAACAAATGGGTAAATTGTTCAATCATTTTCCCTTCATAAAGTGGAAGTATTCCCTTTCCAGGTTCCGTTTTAAATAACTGACTATCATTGGTCATGTGAAACTCGGAAGTCAATTTTAAATTCCACTTTTCATCAATTTTTTCCCCCAATAAAGGAAACTTTGCCATCTTCTGAGCAATGGCAATATCTACATCATTTTTAAATTCCATAACCGAAATCGAATCAGGAGATAAACGCCGAATTATATCGACAGAAATATTCAAAGTTTCACCATCAGGAAAACTTTCTAACTCCCCCACATCATGGCGCATAAACTTAGCTGGAAATTCTGTAGTTTCTCCATCCTTTTCAAAAGTCAAAACTACAAATTTAAAACTTCTATGCACTCCCTCAAAAATAGTCTTCCGATTCTCAAAACAAAATAGACCAGAAACTGAGGTTTGAGTAAATAACATTTCTCGTAATTGCTTAGTTCCCAAATCTGTATAAATTCCGCTAGGAATGACAATTCCACATTCACCATTTGACCGTAATAAATTAAAACATTGCTCCACAAATAACTTATATAAATTAATATCCGTTCCCTGCTTTCTGCCATTCACAACAGAAATTTGATTCTGATATTTTTCCGCACTTCGGTAATATAAAATCACATAGGGAAATTGACTTTGATATTCCAACCAAGCATTAGCAACCTCCTTATTCTGCAACATCTTTTTCTTTTGCTTTTCAAAGGTTTTAATATCCATCTTATTTTTCGTCACCAGGTCGCTATATTGAGCAAAAAATTCTTTAGCTTGTGGTTTAAAAGTCTCCCAGGGTGGATTAGTAATAATCGCATCAAAACCACCCTTTTCCGAAATGACATTATCAAATTCATAACCCCAATGAAACGGCTTCAAGTTCTCAATATCCTCATTATTTCTTCTACTCCATCCGCAGGTAAGAAAGAATAACAAAAGATTTTGACTGCATTCTGACCGATACGATCTATTCTTCCCACCCGTTGAATTAATCGAATAATTGCCCAAGGTAGATCGTAGTTAATAATAATTGCACAGTCTTGGAGGTTTAGACCTTCACTGAGAATGTCTGTGGCAATTAAAATTCTGATTTGCTCTGTTTTGGAAATAGTTTTACTGTTACTTTCCGGACTAAAACGCCATACTGTTTCTGCTGGGTTGGTTGAGTTTCCAGTTACTCCTTCCACTTTCTGAATACCCCGTTTTTCGAGTTGTTTAGTCAGATAATGTACGGTGTCAGCAAATTGGGAGAAGATTAAGACTTTTTCTTGGGGGTGAGTTTGACAAAGGAGGTCGATTAATATTTCTAGTTTCTGGTCGTTGTTTGTTTCCCAGTTGCCAGCCTTTTTGCCAATTTCTATTAATGCTAAACAGTCAGCATGGAGGTCTTTTTTCAGAGATGCTTTGAATAATTCTGGTCTTATCCATTTGAAACGACTTTTGTATTGGGTGGCATATTCTTGATAAATTTTGGCTGCTCGCTCCTGATATTCTGTTTCGGTTTCAGAGATAAAGGTGGTAGTCGGGAGGTCTATATTTTCTGCTTCATCTTCCGAGTCGAAAAATATAGAGTCTTCGTCGTTGTTGCGCGGATCGAGGAAAGCTGCATCTTGCGAACCTATAGGTAAAGGAAGTTGGTTAGTAATGGCGTGCAAAAAGACATAGTTTCGGAGAATGTGGCGATCGATAGATTGTAAAAATGCGACTCCGCTACTTTCTAAACGTTTAAATAGGTTGGTGCGACAAAAACCTTTTAACCTTTTACTCGCGCGAGATAAATCTTTGAGTTGTCGCGACTCAGCACCAGTCATTGACTTTCCTTTTGCTGATTTTGGCGAAACTGCATAACTCCCCAAACCATAGCGCGGTAAGTTTAACTCACCCAAAATATTAACTACCGCTTCAGAATACAAAAGCGCATATAAATCATCACTTCCCCCTAAGTCAAACTTTATAGTTTTTGCTTGACGAATCGGAAAATAGGATTTTGAGCGATCGCTCATTTCTAAATATTTTCGCCCAGTCTCATCAATTTGAGCATAATTATTTTGAATAAAACTACGGGTGCGACGCAACATATATAGTCGCATCAACTCTCGCCAGTCATCGGGATGTTCCCTTTTTTCAAATGCTGCTAGGGAGCGCACCGGAGCTTGATATTTCCGACTAAACTCTATTTCACCTCCTATTTCCTGTAATAATTTTTCTGGTCGAATGCCTAAATTTTTATCTTCTGGAATAAATAACCGCAGTTGATTTGATAAATCTAAATAGCTTTTATTGTAGGGAGTTGCGGTTAATAAAATGCAGCGACTTTCATTAAGAGCAATATATTCTTGAATTGCTCGATAACGTTTACCTTGACGATTTCTCAGATTATGACTTTCGTCAATTATTAATACTCGATAACGTCTGGTTTTAGGCAATAGTTTCTGAACTTTACTAATAGAAATAACCTTAGCTCGTAATTTGTAATTGTCAACATATTCTTGCCACATTGGTACTAAATTTTTCGGACAAATAATCAAAGTTTCTAAGAAAAAATCATCCTCTAAAATTTTTGCCAATGTTGCAGCAATACGAGTTTTTCCTAAACCAACAACATCCCCAATTAAAACTCCCCCCCGTCGATTTAGATAACGAGCTGCAATTTTTACAACTGCTGCTTGAAAGTCAAATAATTTATCTTTAATACTCCGAGGAATTTGATATTCTGATAATCCAGCCCTAGCTTCACTAGATAAATGATAAGCCATTTTTAGATAAATATGATAGGGAGGAATTAACTTTTCTCGCGCCCAACTTTCGTCAATAACTTTAATTATATCTTGGGAAATATCAAGACACCAACGGTCTTCCCATCGGTCATTAAACCATTTTTGAAGTTTTTGATAAGCATCATGGTCTAGAACATCAATATTTAATTCTCCTTGTTTTTTTAATCCTGAAAAAGTTAAATTACTACTGCCTAAAAACCCAGTTATAGGATTATTAATATCGTCGCGATGACATAAATATAATTTGGCATGAAGCTGATATCTAAGAAATAGTTTAATAACTACTTTTTTCTCTTTAATTTGTTGTCTGAGGAGACGTAAAGCCTTTTCATCTTTATTATTAGGTGCGCCCCAAGTTAGTTGGTCGTAAAATCCTTGAATTATTTGTTTTTTGAAACGAATAACTTTAAGATTATCCATACCAGTTTCAGTTTTTCTGAAAGCTAAACTATCATGTAATTCTTTTTCTGGTAAAGTCTGCATTCCGACTAAAAGACGACAACAATAATTTTCATTTCCTGTAAATTTTTCTATCTTATCAGCTATTTCTTTCCACCCTCTAAGATTAAAGTAACCTACACAAAAATATGCTCGTTTTGAAGTGTCAATAGTATCCTGGAGTATGGGGAGTAGGTATTGTTCAATATTGTCAAAAATTCGTGGCATTTTTTGATTTATTTTTAATATATGTCGTAGGGGTTTGGTTTTCAAACCCAGTCGTAGAGGTTTGGTTTCCAAACCATAGAATTTTTACGGTTTCAAGTAGGG